>JAAZCO010000199.1 GCA_012513235.1 Gammaproteobacteria bacterium | reverse complement strand
GAATCGAGAGGCCATGCGCCATGGCGCTATTGTGATTTATTTGCATGCGTCAGTGGAGCATCAGTTGGCGCGTACGGCTCGAGATCGTAACCGTCCACTCTTGCAAACAGAGAACCCCGCGCGCGTTTTATCTGATTTGCTCGCCCTGCGTGATCCTTTATATCGTGAAGTAGCGACGTTAATTATCGAGACTGATATACGTCCGCCACGTATGGTTGTACAAGAAATTATGCGCTTTTTGAGTACCTATCAGGGGTCGTGAAACCTGCTCTTGAATCTAGGTTATACTCGCTGACATATTCAAACTTAGCCTAGCTTGTACTAGGCAATCTTTTCTTTCGAATTTATTTAAGTCTTATCACGAGAGGCATCTATGCGCACTCTGAATGTCGATTTAGCTGAACGCAGCTATCCCATTTATATCGGTACAGATTTACTCAAGCAAGCTCAGTTGTTCACCCCGCATATTGTCGGTCGTCAGGTTGCTATTGTGACCAATACCACCGTAGCCCCTTTATATTTAAAGCAGTTACGCGAAACATTGCAGGGCTATGAAATTACCGAAGTGATTTTGCCTGATGGTGAGTCGTATAAAAATTGGGAGACGCTACAGTTAATATTTGATGCTCTATTGCGCGATAAACATGACCGTAAAACCACTTTGATTGCTTTAGGTGGCGGTGTGATTGGCGATATGACCGGCTTTGCTGCGTCGAGTTATCAGCGCGGAGTGAATTTTATCCAAGTGCCAACAACTTTGTTATCACAAGTGGATTCCTCTGTGGGTGGTAAAACGGGTATTAATCACCCGCTTGGCAAAAATATGATTGGCGCTTTTTATCAGCCGCAAGCGGTGATTATTGATACGGCGACACTGCATACTTTGCCAGAGCGCGAATTAGCAGCGGGTTTAGCTGAAGTGATTAAATATGGTTTTATTTGTGATGAGCCATTTTTAACTTGGCTTGAGCAGCATATTGAGAAAATTTGTGCGCTCGATAATCATGCCTTGATAGAAACTATTGAACGTTCGTGCGCTGCGAAAGCCAAAGTTGTATCGGCAGATGAGCGTGAGTCGGGTGTGCGCGCGACGCTCAACCTAGGGCATACCTTTGGTCATGCGATCGAAACCGAGCAGGGCTACGGTGTGTGGTTGCATGGTGAGGCCGTAGCTGCTGGTACCGTAATGGCGCTGGAAATGTCGCAGCAACTGGGTTGGATTACCATCGAGCAGCGTGATCGTGGTATTGCGTTGTTGTTGCAAGCTAAGCTGCCTGTAGTGCCGCCGCAGGATATGACACCTGAGATGTTTTTAACGCATATGGCTGTGGATAAGAAAAACATTAATGGGCATATACGATTAGTGTTATTGCGTGATCTAGGTCATGCAGTCATCACGGCAGATTATCCGGCAGATATACTGCACAACGTGTTGATCGCTAACTACTCAACAATAACTAACAGCATCTAACTGAGTGAGGGCATCATGACTGACTTGCACGCTGACGATAATTACTTAAGCCATTATCAGTTTGAGCACGATCCTTTTTCTGGGCGTGGCTCAAGCTTTAAGTTTTTCCCTGCTAAGCGCCGTTCAGTATTGAACGAGCTGCAGCATTTGGCGCGATACAGTAAGTTGATGCTGGTTGTGACTGGCCCACAAGGCAGTGGTAAAACCGTGTTGCATCAGGCGTTGGTTGCGCAAGTGACCGAGCCTGCGCAGAGTATTGTGATCAGTGCGAACGCAGCCGTTGATGCGGCATCGATGCTGGCGCAAGTCAGTTCGGCGCTAGGGCTGTTTGACAGTGAAATTGCCGATGTACTTAAGCATATTGAGCAAATGTCAGTGGCGGGCAAAGAAGTGCACGTACTGATTGATAATGCAGAATATCTAGAAGAGTCAGCATTACTGTTTTTACAGCGCTTAGCCCAAGGCGTGAATGATGCTTGTGCACGGGTTGTGTTGTTTTCTGACTCCTCGATTAATCCTTTACTGGAAAAAATCGCTGATAACGCTGATTTACATTATGTAATTGCCCTTGAGCCCTGGGATGATGATGAAACTTTGGAGTATATCGAGCAGCGCTTGATTGATGCAGGGCAGCCCATTGATGTATTTAGCGCGCAGCAACTGCGTGATATCTACACTCAATCTCAAGGTTGGCCAGGACGCGTTAACAGCATTGCTAAATCCATGTTAATTGGGCAAATGAGTCGTAAGAGTAGCGGTAAAAAAGCTGCTGTAATGCCAATTAAATACATCGTGATTTCAGCTGTGATTGCTCTTGCACTGCTGTTGCTTTGGTTGCTGAGCAAAGATGGCTCAGACAGTACCAGCCAGCAAGACAGGGTATCGCCAGTTGTTGAGCAACTAAAGCCCGAGCCAGTGGTGATTCCAGCAACGCCAACGAGCAATAGTAAAATTGAAGTACCCTTAGATCTGAATCCTGTACCTGTAGTACGAGAGCCTTTGGCTCAAGCGTTAAATAGCGAAGAGGATGAAGCTCAGCTGTTGAATGAGCCTTATACCGATGCACAGTTAGAAGCGCTGCGTAATGCTCCTGCTTACACTGCAGAGCAAGAACAGCAGTCCGCTGCTGATGCGCCACAGACGAGTGCTGCACCGGTAGTAGAAGAGTTGCCTGAGCCAGTCCCAGTGCCTGTGGTCAGTGTGCCTGTACCGGTCAGTACGCCACCGGCGCAAGCGACAAAGCCTGTCGTGCAGCCGGTTAAGAAACCTGCGGCAAAGCCTGCTGCAGTGGTTCGTAAAGCTGCAGCACCTGCTAAACCAGTGCAGAGAAAATCAGCTGCTTCCAGCTTGAAAGGCACTTCAGGGCACAGTCAGTGGTTTAAGCAGCAAGCGCCTACGCGCTATACCTTGCAAGTGTTTGGCACCAGTTCTGAAGCTAAGGCCCGAGCTTTTGTGCAGCAAGATGCAGCTCAGTACCATTATTTT
>JAAZCO010000198.1 GCA_012513235.1 Gammaproteobacteria bacterium | reverse complement strand
GTACGCGGTTATTTAGATGAGCGCACCCTGAGCGGTAAAGACTCTTTTATGTGGCCCAATGCTTGGATTGTTCTAGTGGGCATGATGTGTTTTATCGTCTATCTAGCCGAAGGTGTGATGCTCGACTGGAGCGCTTTATATCTAATCGAAGATAAACATATTGCTACCGCACAAGCAGGACTCGGTTACGCCAGCTTTTCAGCCATGGTTGCCACAGGTCGCTTTCTTGGCGATGGCTTAGTACAACTACTGGGCCGGGTTAAGGTGATTGTCGGCGGTGGCTTGTTAGCTGCGGCGGGTGTCACGTTGAGCATTATTAGCACACACTGGGGGACTGGCTTATTAGGCTTTGCTTTATGCGGCCTAGGTTGTGCAAACGTCTCACCAGTGTTGATCTCTTCTCTTAGCAAACAAACTTATATGCCCACCCACTTGGCGATTACCGCAGCCACCACCATTGGCTTTGCCGGCGTGTTAGCAGGTCCAGCAATGATGGGTGCCGTCGCGCATTACAGTTCACTCAGTACTGCATTTGCTGTATTAGCAGGTTTGCTTCTGGTGGTTGCTGCGTTTGGGCATCGTTTTAAATAAAAACCCAGCAACACCCCTTGAACTTCATTTGCGTCAGGCGTAGCTTAATGCGCTTGACTCATGCATGAGTCAGCGTCGCTCAGACGGTTCTGGGCGCTTACGTTTTGAGGTTCACATGACTGACACTCGTCAACCACGACGCTTTTCGCGTATTGATCGCTTACCCCCCTACGTTTTCAATATCACTGCTGAATTAAAGATGGCAGCGCGCCGTCGCGGTGAAGATATTATTGACTTCAGTATGGGCAATCCCGATGGCCCTACTCCACCGCATATCGTCGAAAAACTCGTGCAAGTGGTGCAGCGCGAAGATACCCATGGTTATTCAACTTCACGCGGTATTCCACGTCTGCGTCGTGCGATTACCAACTGGTATAAAAAGCGCTACGAGGTTGACCTTGATCCAGAAACTGAAGCCATTGTCACCATTGGCTCCAAAGAAGGCTTGGCGCACTTGATGCTTGCTACTTTGGATCAAGGCGATATGGTCCTAGTACCTAACCCAAGCTACCCGATTCATATCTATGGCGCGGTGATTGCCGGTGCGCAAGTGCGTTCCGTGCCTTTGATTCCGGGTGTAGATTTCTTTGTTGAGCTGGAAAAAGCCATTCGCGAATCGATTCCTAAGCCAAAAATGATGATCCTCGGCTTCCCTTCTAATCCCACGGCACAATGTGTTGAGTTAGAATTTTTTGAACGCGTAGTTGCCCTTGCCCGTGAACACAATATTATTGTGATTCATGATTTAGCTTACGCCGATATCGTCTATGACGGCTGGACAGCACCTTCGATTATGCAAGTGGAAGGCGCGCGCGATGTGGCAGTAGAGTTTTTCACTTTATCGAAAAGCTACAATATGGCTGGCTGGCGTGTAGGCTTTATGGTGGGCAATCAAGAGTTAGTCAGTGCCTTGGCGCGGATTAAAAGCTATCACGACTATGGTTCATTCACTCCAGTGCAAGTGGCGGCGATTGCAGCACTAGAAGGCGACCAACAATGCGTGTTGGATATCGCGGAGAAGTACCGTCAGCGTCGTAATGTGATGGTGAAAGGTCTGCATGAAATCGGCTGGATGGTCGAAAAACCCAAAGCTTCTATGTATATCTGGGCGAAAATCCCTGAGGTTTATGCGCACCTGGGCTCTCTAGAGTTTGCGAAAAAGCTCTTAGCCGATGCGAAAATCAGCGTCTCACCCGGTGTTGGCTTTGGTGACTATGGCGACGATTATGTGCGTTTTGCCCTGATTGAAAACCTCGACCGCTCGCG
>JAAZCO010000197.1 GCA_012513235.1 Gammaproteobacteria bacterium | reverse complement strand
GATACTGGCACTGGGATTGAGGCGCTGCACTTCTAAACTGAGGTTTTTCACCAGCATATTCAGCGCAGCTTTACTCATGCGATAGCTGTACCAACCGCCTAAATGGTTATCCGTAATACTGCCGACTTTCGCACTGAGCACTAACACTTTAATCTGCGGGGTGCGGGTGAGATAACGAAATAAAGCCTGTAAATACTGCGCTGGAATCACCACATTGCTCTGTAAACGTTGAGTGAGAATGGCGCTATCGAGCTGGCGAATGGTCTTCTCCGGCAAGCCTTGTGCATCATGCAAAACGCCATTACAGATCACAATGGTATCAGGCTTATGCTGTAACGCCTGCTCAATGCAATCTTGACTGCTGTGCTGACTCTGCAGCGCATCTTGATACCAAAACCATGGGCTAGCAACAGGTGCGGCTTGTCGGCTAATCACGCTGACCACCGCACCCTCAGCGCTGGACTGCTGCGCTATCGCCTGACCAATACCACTACTGCCACCGATAATTAATACAGATTGCGTCATACCTTGACCTCATTCACTGGTGAGCTTGCCATTGCGCTCAACGCGCAGTCATCAGGCCATGCTAGAGCAGGCTTTCGGCAGCAGCAACCTGACATACTAATCTGCAGACAATAAAAAAGGCGACTGTTTAAGGTCGCCTTTGTGTCACCCGCAGGATATATCTTAAGCAGCAATGCTACCTTTAAGCTTCTTCATGGCATTTTTTTCTAACTGGCGAATACGCTCAGCAGACACACCATATTGCGCGGCTAAATCATGCAGCGTGACCTTCTCATCGGACAACCAACGCTGCTGCAAAATATCACGGCTGCGCTCATCCAATTCACTGAGTGCTTCATGCAAGCTGCTGCTGTCATTCTCAGTCTGATCCGACGCTTCCAACTGCAAGGCTGGATCATAACTGTGATCTTCTAAGTAGTTGGCAGGCGACTGATAGGCGCTTTCATCATCGTCATTATCTGACGGATCAAAGGACATATCATGGCCGGTTAAGCGGCTTTCCATCTCGCGTACTTCGCGTGCTTCCACACCCAAAGAGTCGGCTACGGCTGTCACTTCATCGTTGGTCAACCACGCTAAACGCTTTTTCTGGCTACGTAAATTAAAGAATAATTTACGCTGTGCTTTAGTGGTCGCCACTTTAACGATGCGCCAGTTACGCAACACATATTCGTGAATCTCAGCTTTAATCCAGTGCACAGCAAAAGACACCAAGCGCACACCCATCTCTGGGTTAAAACGCTTCACCGCCTTCATCAGGCCAACGTTACCTTCTTGGATTAAATCGCCTTGCGGCAGGCCATAGCCTGAATAACTGCGCGCGATATGCACCACAAAACGTAAGTGGGCCATAACCATTTGGCGGGCAGCGTCTAAATCTTGGTGATAATACAAACGCTCGCCTAGGTCACGTTCTTGTTCAACGGACAATACCGGAATCGAGTTCACAGAATGCACATACGCCTGCAGGTTGGCACCTGGGCTGAGCATCTGCGCCGTTTGTAATGCGGTCGTGGTGGTCATAAATATCCTCCAACGGGTGACAATATCTTAATAATACAATTATGTATAAGATGGCAAACATGCCAGAAAGTTCCATTTATTGCGCTGTATAAATTCGCGCAAACCCTTCTCCTATAAAGCCTTGCTACTAACGCGGTGATAATTCCCGCAAGTGCCGTGCTACAGCTAACCAAGCACCGATGTAACCCAACAATACTGCACCAAGTAATAAGGAAAAGCCATCTTCGATTGGTACACCCGACAAACTGAAGTCACTGCCATACAGTTGCGCCAACTGCACCACTGAATCATTGAGCCATTGCAAACCAAAGGCCAACAATATCCAAGCTAATACGCCGCCAGCTAGTCCATAGAGCACACCCATATAGAGAAACGGACGACGTACATAGCCGTCAGTACCACCCACGAGCTTAATCACTTCAATCTCAATCCGACGGTTTTCAATATGCAGACGAATAGTATTGCCCACCACCAGTAGTAATGCGGCAATCAGCAAGACTGATAAAGCGAAAATAAAGTGCTCGCCCATATGTAAAATGGCTGCCAAACGCTCAATCCATATTAAATCGAGCTGGGCTTGCTGCACCTTTGGCATGGCTTTCAGCTCAGCGAGCAAGGCCACCAAAGTATCTTTATCAATCACTTCGGGCGTGACTAAGATACTACCGGGCAATGGGTTATCTGGTAACTCACGCAGCGCATCACCTAAGCCAGACTGCTCTTGGAACTCAGCTAAGGCTTGTTCACGACTGATCCACTGCGCCTGCGCTACATGCGGATGCTCAGCAATTTTATCGCGTAATAATTGGCCGTAGGTATCACCTGCATCAAGCTCTAAATACATAGAGATTTGTGCTGCACGCTGCCATGAGCCACCCAATTGACTGACGTTTTCCAATAGCAGCGCTAAACCCATCGGCAAACTTAAGGCGACGGCCATCACCAAGCAGGTAAAAAAGCTACCTAAGGGTTGGCGTACTAAGCGGTTGATACTGTCACTGCAACTGGCACGATGATTTTCAACCCATGCACGAAATTGATTACGAAAACCGCGGTTATCCGACAGGCTATCAGCCACTTGATTCTTGCTGGTTGCGCCAACGCGCTCGCCAGGTTGATCTGGAGTAATTTTAGCTGCGCACATTACCCTGCTTCTCCATCACCAATTAAACGACCACGCTGCAAAGTCAGCATACGATGACGCATCCGCGCAATCAGAGCCAAATCGTGACTGGCAATCAAGACGGTGGTGCCCAGTTGGTTGATATCTTCAAACACCGCCATAATTTCTGCTGCCAAGCGCGGGTCTAAGTTACCGGTAGGCTCATCCGCGAGCAAAAGAGCGGGCTGATGCACAATCGCGCGCGCAATACCCACGCGCTGCTGTTGGCCTGTGGATAAGTCTGATGGTGCTTGTAGCGCCTTTTCTTTGAGGCTCACTCGCTCCAAGGCTAAGCTGACGCGTTGATTAATTTCATCTTGCGGTAAGCCCAGGATTTGCAGTGGCAGCGCCACGTTAGCAAAGACACTGCGGTCAAACAGCAGCTGGTGGTTTTGAAACACCACGCCAATCTGGCGACGTAAAAACGGAATCTGTGAATTACGAATTTTTGCAAGGTCTTGCCCAGCCAGCAAAAGCTTGCCAGCCGTTGGGCGCTCCATCGCTAACAGCAGGCGCAGCATGGTACTTTTACCCGCACCCGAGTGGCCGGTGACAAATAAAAACTCACCACGGCGCACACGAAAGCTCAACTCATGTAAACCCACATGTCCATTGGGGTAGCGCTTTTCGACCTGCTCAAAACGAATCATTCATCATCCTTTTGCGCAAACAATGCTTTGACAAAATCATCGGCCACAAAGTCGCGTAAATCATCAATACCTTCACCCACACCAATATAGCGTACTGGGATTTGGAAGTGTTTAGCCAATGCAAAAATCACCCCACCTTTGGCTGTTCCATCCAGCTTGGTTAAGGCTAAACCGGTCAAGGGAATGGTTTCATTAAATTGACGGGTTTGATTAATTGCATTCTGACCGGTACCGGCATCCAGTACCAATAACACTTCATGCGGGGCGCTGTCATCGAGCTTACCCATCACGCGTGCAACTTTGCGCAGTTCTTCCATCAAGTTGTCTTTAGTGTGCAAACGCCCTGCCGTATCGGCAATTAACACATCTATGCCACGCGCTTGCGCCGCTTGTACCGCATCAAAAATCACTGAAGCAGAATCGGCACCGGTGTGCTGGGCAATCACGGGAATTTGATTACGCTCACCCCAAACCTGCAGTTGCTCTACTGCGGCAGCGCGGAAGGTATCACCGGCCGCTAGCATGACTTTTTTGCCTTCGTTTTGCAGACGCTGAGCTAATTTACCAATGGTGGTGGTTTTACCCGCACCATTCACTCCGACCACCAAAATCACATGCGGCTTTTTCTGTGCTGAGATAGTCATCGGCTGTTCAACTGGGCGCAGTAACTCAGCCATTTCCACTTGCAAAGCTTGGTAGAGGGCACCGCTGTCGGCTAACTCTTTACGGGCCACACGACGAGTGAGGTTACCCATAATAGTGGTAGTAGCTTCCATACCCACATCCGCCATCAGCAAGCGGGTTTCTAGCTCTTCGAGCAGGTCGTCATCAATTTCTTTTTTGCCTAAAAACAGGCTGGCCATACCTTCGCCAAGGCTGGAGCTGGTTTTGGCTAAACCTTGTTTCAGGCGCGCAAACCAACCGACTTTATTGCCTTGTGGCTTACTCTGCCCCGCTAAGTTAGCTGCTAAAACCGGTACATCCGCATCCACTGCAGCAGCTGGAGTATCGGCTGGCACTGCGGGTTCGGGTTGGCTTGGCGCAGCAACAGGCTCTGGCTCTGGCGCAACCACAACAGCAGGCGTAATCACTTCACGCCCCACGGATAAGTTAAAGCGTGAAGGACGCGCAGCAACCACAGGCTCGGCTACTACTTCAGGCTCTGTCTCAATTTCAGGCTCAACGGCCGTCCGCTCAGGCACAGATGCCGCTGGCTCTGCAATAACAGGTGTAGATACAGCTGCGGCTATTGGCTCAAGCTCAGCTACCACTACAGGCTCTACAGCAGCCAACGGCTCAGGAACGGGTTCGACTGCCGTTAAAATCTCTGCATCAGCAGGCGCTTCTGCTCGCAGCGGCGCTTCCACCTGAGCAGCAGGTATGTGCGGCTCAATCACCTCAGGCGCAGCTGGCTCTAACACCGCAGTCGGCTGTGCTTCTGGCTCATCAGCAAGCTCAGGCTCAGTGATTGCAGCAACTTCCAGCTCGGCTTCTGGCTCAGTTTCTGGTGCAACAACCGCTGTCGGCTCAGCTTTAGCCTTATCTTTTTTACGACCAAACCATGAGAACAACCCCTTTTTCACTGGAGCTGCAGATGCGTTATCATCCTGTGTCTCTTCAGGTGATACTGTGTCAGCGTCTGGCGCTGCTTGTTTTGCTTTATTTTTGTCGCCGGAACCAAACATAGAAAAGGCTTTCTCAGCAGTTCACCGTATCTGTACTGTGACT
>JAAZCO010000196.1 GCA_012513235.1 Gammaproteobacteria bacterium | reverse complement strand
TGGATCATTAATGGTCAGGCCACACCCCGTTAGCGATTGCTAGCGAGGCACGTCACACAGCGGGCTTCTTAATTGAGGCCCGTTTTGTATCTAAGCAGAAGAGAAATCTATGATTTGGCATTTAGTTGCAACATTCAGTGCAGGTTTAGGCGCTGCCGGTATAGCGTTCTTGCTGCGCTCCATCACCCGACAAAAACTACCCAAGTGGATTATTCCAGCCTGCGCTGGCTTAGGCATGCTGGGTTATCAGGTGTATTTTGAATACAACTGGTTTGAGCATCAATCTTCGCGTCAACCGCAGGGCTCAGTGGTGATGTCCAGCCAGCAAAGCTCAGCCATCTGGCGACCATGGACCTTTATCTATCCAATGACTACAGTGTTTACTGTGGTGGATACCAATAACTTACAAAAACAACAGGTCGATGGCATCAGCCTAGTTGAGTTTATTGAATACCGCTTTGAGAAAAAGTATATCGATGTAGTGACATACCAGAAATATGTACTCAATTGCACGCAGGCGCAGATGATCAGTGTAGATGATGCAAGTCATACTGTATCGAAGCCGCCGGTGAATGTGGATCGTAACAGTCGCTTGTTTACTGCTGTGTGTGCTGAGCGCTAAATAAATACAGCACTGTAGGGTTGGCTGGACACTGGATAAAACAGTGACTGAGCTTGACTCGCTGATAGGAGTTGCACCTATGCCTGACATGTTTAATGTGGATCACTTACCTTTTAGTGTTCTCACTGCGGATGAGCAAACTGTGCTGAAAAGCCATGTGCAGCGTCTGACTTATCAGCCAGCACAGTTGTTAATTACGGCAGGCGAGCCAGCGCCAGGCTTGTTTGTGATCGCCCAGGGCCGTGTTGCAGAAAGTGAGCCGCAGCAACACGCGCAGGAGCCTTTAAGCGCATCCGCCACAGCCTTTATGCATTATGAAGTGGGTGAGTATTTTGGCAGTTGGTCAGTGTTTAATGGCCAAGCCATACATAATTTTGTGGCGATTGAGGCCACTGTGTGCCATCTGATTCCCACCCAAACCTTATTAGAGTTAATTGATAGCAATGCTGCTTTTGCCGATTACTTTCAGCAAAGCCTGACCGCAAAGCGTGAAATTATCGCGCAGCATGCGCCCAATCAAGATATGGCTGAATTTATGCTGGCACGCATTGCCGACAGCACAGTACGTGAGCCTTTGATTGTTGAGGAAGGTACATCCATTGAGGAGGCCACGCGTTTAATGCGTGAGCAAAAGGCCGATTGTCTATTGGCCAAAAAAGGTAATCGTTATGGCATGGTTACCGGTACCGACTTGTTGGATGCGGTGATTATTCAGCATTTACCTTTAGATACTGATGTCTCACAAATTGCCAGTTACCGTTTGATCCGTATTAAGCCCGACGACTACTTGTTTAATGCACTGATTATCATGACTCAGCAGCAAATTGAGCGTGTAGTGGTGATGGGGGATAACCGTCAATTGTTTGGAGTGATTGAGCTGACGGATGTGCTCAGCCAGTTTTCCACCCATTCGCATGTGATTGGCTTGCGTGTGGAGCGTGCGCAGACCGTGGATGAATTGCGTGAGGCATCCTTTGGGCTTGCGGATTTGATTAAGGGTTTGATTTCTACTGGGGTG
>JAAZCO010000195.1 GCA_012513235.1 Gammaproteobacteria bacterium | reverse complement strand
GTACAATCGAGCACGCAGCATTTTCATCGCTGTATCGCGGTTAGCGTGCTGTGAACGTTCGTTCTGACAACTCACCACCGTATTGGTCGGGATATGGGTAATACGTACCGCCGAGTCAGTGGTGTTAACGTGCTGACCACCAGCACCGGATGAGCGGTAGGTGTCAGTACGCAAATCTGCTGGGTTGATATCAATTTCAATATTGTCATCAATCTCTGGCGAGACAAACACTGCAGTAAATGAGGTGTGGCGGCGATTACCTGAGTCAAATGGACTTTTACGTACTAGACGGTGGACACCAGTCTCGGTGCGTAACCAACCAAAGGCGTATTCACCCTTGATGTGTAAAGTCGCGCCCTTGATACCCGCAACATCACCGGCTGATAATTCCATAATCGTCGCTTCAAAGCCGTTATGGTCTGCCCAACGCAAGTACATGCGTAATAAAATATTGGCCCAGTCTTGGGCTTCAGTACCGCCAGAGCCGGCCTGAATATCAAGGTAAGCATTATTGGGGTCCATTTCGCCACTGAACATGCGACGAAACTCAAGCTTGCCCAAGTCCTCACCTAAGCGCGCGACTTCGGCACGAACCTCTTCAACAGCTTCTTCGTCTTTTTCTTCGACGGCCATTTCCAGAAGTTCTTTTGAGTCAGCCACACCGGCTTCAAGGTTATCCAGCGTCTCCACCACTTGCGCTAATAACGAACGCTCACGGCCTAAATTTTGCGCAATTTCCGGATTATTCCATACATTAGGATCTTCCAGTTCGCGTTCAACTTCGGTTAGACGCTCACGCTTAGTAGCGTAGTCAAAGATACCCCCGAATGACGTGCGTGCGCTCAGCTAAGTCATTGATGGCTAGATGAATTGGATTAACTTCCATAACAGACAGTTCTCGCTTGATTGGACGTGTAAAAAAAATCAATTGTACCTGAATTCACACTGACTGTGCGCGCCGCTGGCCGCCCGTCAGTGCAATTTTTAGCCCGGCATAATGTTAGAAACAATCAGCTGTAAGCTTTCATTACCGCGAAACTCATTGATATCTAAGGTGTAGGCCACTTGTACATCGAGGATATTGGGATTGGGCCAAGTGTCTAAATCAATATTAAAGGCAATAGCATCGACGGCAGGTGCATTTTTGCTGCTTTGCAATACCAGCTTAAGGTGCTTTTCGCCAACTAAACGCTGGCTGAGCACTTTAAAGTCACCATGAAATAGCGGCTCAGGAAAGCGCTGCCCCCAAGGCCCGGCATGGCGCAGTTGTTGCGCCAGTTGCATATCAAACTCATCAGGACCAAGGCTGCCATCGGAATAAATACGGCCGGTTAAATCATCCGCGGTCAGTTGGCGGCGCACTTCAGCATCAAAGGCTTTTGCGAAGGCTGCATAATGCTCTTGTTTAATGGTTAAACCTGCCGCCATCGCATGGCCACCAAACTTGCTAATTAACTCCGGAAAGCGCGCGGCCACCGCATCTAAAGCATCACGAATATGTAAACCTGGAATCGAGCGGGCCGAGCCTTTGAGTTCACCGTTATCCGCATCAGCAAAAGCAATGACGGGACGGTGGTAACGCTCTTTCATGCGTGAAGCGAGAATACCAATCACACCTTGGTGCCACTCGGGCTCAAATAAGCACAGACCAAAGGGTAAGTTATCCAGCGGTAGGTCTTTGAGTTGCACAAGAGCTTCACGCTGCATACCTTGTTCAATCTGCTTGCGATCTTGATTGAGTTGGTCCAACTGCTGTGCTCGCTGCAAAGCACCGTCATAGTCTTCACAGAGCAAGCATTCGATACCGAGACTGATGTCATCCAAGCGTCCAGCAGCATTTAAACGTGGGCCGACTATAAATCCTAAGTCCGTAGAGACCAAACGCCGGTAATCACGCCGTGCTACTTCTAAAATCGCGCGTAAACCCGGACGCAAACGCCCGGCGCGAATCCGTGCTAAACCTTGGTGCACCAAAATACGGTTATTAGCATCCAAGGGCACCACATCCGCCACGCTGCCTAAGGCTACTAAATCCAGTAACTCGGCTAAATTAGGCTCAGGAATATTCTGCTGGGTAAACCAATCGATGCTGCGTAAATGTGCGCGTAAACCCAGCAACACATAAAACATCACACCGACGCCAGCTAAAGCTTTGCTGGGAAACTCACAACCGGGCTGATTGGGGTTCACAATGGCATCCGCAGTCGGCAACTCAGCACCGGGCAAGTGGTGGTCAGTGACGATGACTGTTAAGCCTGCGGCTTGTGCGGCAGCGACACCATCGATGCTGGAAATACCGTTATCCACAGTGATTAACACATCGGGCTGTCGCTGCAGTGCCACGGCCACAATTTCTGGAGTCAGGCCATAGCCGTAATCAAAACGATTGGGGACTAAATAATCCACATGCGCAGCGCCGAGCATTTTTAAACCCAACATACCGACACAACTGGCCGTGGCACCATCGGCATCAAAGTCACCAACAATCAAAATTCGTTGGCGCTGCTGCAAGGCCTGCGCCAGCAAAGCAACGGCCGTATCCATACCTTTAAGCAGATTGACTGGCAGTAAACGAGCCAAGCCTTTTTCCAATTCAGTGGCTGTTTCCACCCCGCGCGCGGCATAAATACGCGTCAACAAGGGTGGAATATCACCTAAATCAGGCAGTACAGCCGGTAAGGGTCGTTGTTCAATACGCATAGCAGATTATTTATCTCTTTTTTACATCAACGAAAACACAGCAGGACAACAGCCAAGTCACGTAAGCCATCAGCGCTCGCCGTGTAACCATTCTAATTCAAGGGTGTGCTGGCCGCGCTCATCGGTGATAAATACATCACCGTCGCTGATCATCACGCTCCAGTTGATGGTGCGCGGTAAATCTTCGGCTAGATTAGTCAGTGACTCTTGGCTAATGGCAAGGACGTTCAGGTTTTTCAAGTTGCGCACCTGATCCAGCTCTTTCGTCACCCAAGTGCGCAAACTACCATAGGCTAAAACGGTCAGACGCTCACCGCGGCGCGAGCACCAAGTCATGCGCTCTGCGGTCGGTTGACCTACTTCAATCCAATGCAAAATACGGCCATCAAGGCTTTTTTCCCACACTGCTGGCTCATCAACATTGGATAAACCACGGCCAAACTCAACTTGCTCAGAATGCCAGAGTGCGCGAGACAATAAACGCGCCAGCAAACGCTCACCCGTTTCTGAGGGGTGACGCGCCATACTGAAACGCACACTGTCATACACATTGCGGTCCATATCAGTCAGATTCAGTTCAACTTTATAAGGCGTGGCTTGCAGAGCCATAGGGCAATTCTCTATATAAGGTAGCAAAGCTGCTCAGTTTAACCTGTTCTGCTGTGCGATGCTGTAAGCGAATCCGCAGGCAAACCCCCGTCATCTGCTCAAACATTGATATTAAACATAGGAGTTGCTTGCTTAGCGGTGGTCTTTAGCCAAGTATATGTCGCATAATATGTGTGGTTACGCACTAGCGCGATTGTGTAGTCGTTTTATTTTCGTGTACGGAGCTCGATAACTGTAATGATTCGTTTTGGCCGTTTTATGCTATCCCTCGGCTTATGCTTGTCCACTTTTTTTGCGTACGCAGACGATAATTCCCTGCTTATTCCTGCAACACATCAGTGCTCTTTAGAACGTATTACTGAAAACCCTAAACTGGGTTACGAAGAATGCCTAACCTTTGCTCAACTCGGTTATGCCGACGCACAGTTCACTCTTGGCGAATACTGGTATCACGGCCAGTACACTCCGCGCGATTATCAGCAAGCTCTAAAATGGTTTGAACAAGCCTCAGTCCAAGGGCATGCGCTGGCTCAACTACGTTTAGGCACGATGTTTTATCGCGGTGAAGGCGTGCCAGCTAATACCATTCAAGCCTATATAGTATTAAAAATGTCAGCCATTAACGGCTCTGACGAAGCTCTCGATAGCGCCGACCAAGTGGCTCTACAAATGCAGCGCAATGAGCTTGATATTAGCAACCAAGTCCTGGCGCAAATTTTTCGTAGTTACTTGCTTGAACTCAGCAGCGAGACTTACACTCCTTCAGCACGCTAATTAAGCTCGCGCGCACGGCATCTGCTCCGTGCTGTCATTGGAGAGCGCCATGTCTGCTTTATACCGTACCTGCCTTACCTTCTCTGTAGGCTTATACTGCCTCGCCAGTAACGCGGCAGATCAAACTCCCGATGCTGCTCTTGAACCTATTGCGCCAGCAGCACAGATTGAGCGCAGTCCGATTTTGGGTCGTAATGTCCTCGCCGCGCAAGCGATTCAACTCAGCGCTGACGCGAAACAACTCATTGACCTCACCACCGCAGTTGAACATTTCTCGGCATTATTTTTACCCGCCAATGTCGCCGAGCCGCGTGGCATGGTGATTTTATTACCTGGTGCAGAAGAAAGCTTTGATTGGCCTGTGGCTATTGGCACCTTACGCCGCAACTTACCTGATGCTGGCTGGCATACACTGAGTCTCAACCTGCCAGAATTACCCATCGACACGCCCAGCCCACATAAAGTGACTGCTGATGATGTGGCCGAACAAATTCCTGTGTTGCCGCCTGAGCCTGTATCTACAGCAGAAGAAGATACAGAATTAGAGCCAGAAGAAGCCGTTGAGACAGAAGCAGAAGAGGAAGTAACCAGCGAAGAACTTGCCCCCGCAGCGCCACCGGAAGACGCAGAACCTGAGCTAGAGTCCACCGTCCCCGCAGCCATTGTGATTCCAGCCTACCCAGAACGCATCGACAATTTTATTGATGCCGCTATCGCTTATGCGCAAACGCTAAACGCTGCCGAAGTTGTTCTATTAGGTCATCACGAAGGTGCGCATTGGGTGCTTAATTATCAAGGTCAGGCGGGTACCAGCCTACCGCTGCGGCGCGTTTTAATATCACCACGTAGCAGCGTATTACTCAATACATCCTATATAGATTTAATTGAAACCAGCCAACAGCCCATTGCCGATTTCTATTATAAAAACGATACCCTTGCCCATCATGCGGCTCAGCAACGCCTTGCCGCCAGCCGCCGCGCTGCTCGTAAAGATTATCGGCAAATCAGTTTAACCACCGGCACCGCAGTCCAGGCTTTGGAACAAGAATATTTATTGCGTAGAGTGAAAGGCTGGCTCAACAAGCCCGTTGAGCAGTAAGTAGCTCGTAGCCCTGCACTGATGCCTCTATCAGTTAAACGATTGCTATCCGCGCGACACTAAAACTCGAGAGCTTTCGCGCAGCCGGATAACAACATAGCTAGAACCAGCATCTTGATCTATGCGCTTACACATAACCCTCATAGCGGCTACATCAGCTTTCTAAATGCTTGCGAATCACTGCATAAGCATCATGCAAAGCGCGCGTTCTTTCCGTGGCGGCGCGTACTTGTGCAGGTGGCGCACCCGCACCAATTAATTTATCCGGATGATGCTGACTGACTTGGCGACGATACGTTTTTTTTACTTGAGCTAACGAGGCTGAACGGCTTAAACCGAGCAAGGCAAATGCCGCACCCAATTCGCTACTCGCCGGCTTAGATGCAGCCCGCCCACGCATCGACTGCACCTCAATACTGGCAAAGGTTTCAGGTGAACAATCCAACCAAGTTGCACACTGCTGTAAAATCTTGCGCTGTTTAGCGGTGGCCAAGCCTTGAGCTAAAGCCATGCGCCAGCCGGCTAATAACAAGCGCTCAACCTGCGCCGTATTTGTATAGTGCGCACGCAAACCAGTACGCAAGTGACTCAGCTGGCAATCTTTACCTTGTGAAAAAGCAGCTATAGCAGCTTTTTGTACAGCACCTGACAGTTTTAAACGCTGCATTTCTAAACGCGCAGCCTGAATATGCTCAGGCGTCACGCGACCTGTACTTTTAGCCAAACGGCCCAACAACATAAACAACACTTGCTGAGCATCCAGCGGCTGAGTGGCATTTTTTGTCTGCGGCATACAGCGTGCACGCAACTCAGACCAACTAGTAATGGCTAAATTACGGTCAATAATACTACCAATCAGTGCGCCCAATAGCGCACCTGGTATATGTGCCACGCTCAATCCCAGCACAGCACCCGCTAGTGTTGCAGGCCAAATCATAGACGCGCCAGCAACGCTTCAGTTGCCGCTAAACGCTCTGGCGTCCCGACATCAATCCAATGACCGTCAAACAGTTCACCACTGACATCACCATCACGCATGGCAAAGCGTAATAAGGGGGCCAGCTTAAAAGCACCGGCAGCACTGTCGGCAAACAATTTGGGATGTAATACGGCAATACCGCTGTAAGTTAAAGTATCCACTGAAGTACTTGGCAGTTGCACTTGCCCATCCTTTAGCAAAAAATCACCCTCAGGATGATGCTCAGGATTGGGCACTAACACTAAGTGTGCTAAGCCGGCTAACGGACGACGCAAGGCGGCAAAATTATAATCAGTCCAAATATCGCCATTGACCACCACAAAGGGTTCATCACCCAAATACTTCAACGCTTGGAAAATCCCACCACCGGTTTCTAACGGCTGTGTTTCACGCGAGTAAGTGATCTGTAAGCCAAAGCGCTCACCATTGCCCGCATGCGCTTCAATCTTCTCACCAAGCCAAGCATGGTTAATGACTACCTCAGTAAAGCCTGCGCGTGCTAAAGCACCTAAGTGGTACTCAATCAAAGGTACACCTGCTACAGGGATCAATGGCTTGGGCGTATTCAGCGTCAAAGGGCGCATCCGCTCGCCTTTACCGGCAGCTAATATCATGGCTCGCATACTGTTTATCTCACTTCTGGAAAACTGGCTAAAAGTTGGGCTAAAGGCGCAAGTGCTGGCTGACGCTCAATCACTTGCTGCAAATAATTAAAAAAGCGCGGCACATCGGCTAAGTAGCGTGGCTTACCGTCACGGTGATTAATTCGCGCAAAAATACCTATCACCTTAAGATGACGCTGTGCACCCATCAAATCACAATCATATTGAAACTGTGCAAAAGTCTCAGGCAAAGCAATCCCAGCACTGCGTGCTTGCTGCCAATACTGCTGCAGCCAGCCTTCCACACGCTGTTCAGGCCAACTGATAAAGGCATCTTTAAACAAACTGGTGATGTCGTAACTGACAGGACCACGTACCGCATCCTGAAAATCCAAGACACCCGGATTGGGTTCACTCAGCATTAAGTTGCGTGGCATATAATCACGATGCACCAACACTTGCTGTTGCTTAAGCGCGCTGTCAACCAACACATCACAGGCCTGCTGCCATAAATACTCTTGCTGCTCGCTGAGTGTGATGCCCAACTCATGCTGCACATACCATTCTGGAAACAATTGCAGTTCACGGCGCAGCAATGCTTCGTCGTAAACCGGTAAGTGCGCGTCATCGATCTCAATCTGCTGTAATTGAATCAAAGCGCCCATCGCTAAAGCAAAAAACTCATCCGCATTATCGGGGTTGAGAACTTCCAGCCATGTTTGCTGACCTAAATCAGACAGCACTAAAAAACCACGTTGTAAGTCTTGTGCCCATACTTTAGGCACATGCAAACCACCCTGAGCTAACAACTGGGCCATTTTTACAAAAGGGGCGCAATCCTCCTGTGGCGGTGGCGCATCCATCAGTACTAAATCAACAGTATCTGAGTGCCAACGAAAATAACGACGAAAACTTGCATCGCTACTGGCTGGTTGCAGGTTATTTACGGTAGTCTCTGTGCAACCTATTTTCTGCGCTATGTGCGGTAACTGCTCAGAAAACCACTGCGTTAGCTCATTTAAACGGCTATCGTTGTTATTTATACATTGATTGGGCATGGTAATTCTCCAACGGTGCTGGCCGTTCTGTAGGGCATGCTTTATTATCGCTGATCTTTTC
>JAAZCO010000194.1 GCA_012513235.1 Gammaproteobacteria bacterium | reverse complement strand
TGGTATTCAGAACTACTTGCAAACTCAGATGGGCGAGCCTGAGTAATCAGACTCGACTGACTTAAAGAGCAGCGCAAGGCCGCTCTTTAAGTGTGTGCTGGCTGCTGAGCCAAGCTTGCAGCCAGATGTTCTATCGCCTCAGTGCGCTCATGATCTTGACGCGGCTTTTTGCCATTTAAACTTGACCATGCTGAGTAAGCCCGTGCGGTTATCAACTGTTGCGCTAAATCACCTGTGCGCCAATGTTGTTCTTGCGGTGTTTGCATTTGAATCTGCTCTTGCGCCGCATGCCCGCGCAACTCCAAAGCATGCAACAAGCGTTGTTGGCGAATCGCTAGTAACCGTAAAGTGCTGTCATTGACTGTCAGCTCCCGTTCGCCACGCCATTTGCCCTTTAAGCGGTCGCCATAGTTACGAAAAGTTTGGGTTAAACCACCGACTGCTGCACCCACCACTGTGCCCATCCCTAAACTTAAGCCGCCAGTGATCAGGTCAATACCCGCACCGGTCACCGCACCGGCCGCCATGCCGCCACCGAGCTTGACACCCATTTGTTTCATGGTCGCGGGGTTAAATAAATCATCACCCCAGCGACCTTCTTCTAGCGGTAAAGCTGCTGCTAAAGCATCGTCTTTACGAAAAGCATAGAGCTTTAATAAGGCTTCCACGCAGCGCTGTTCACGCTGGCGCACATCGTCATGCAGTTCTTGTATAGCCGCATCTAAGTGATCAGGGTGCACGCTACGCCGGCAAGCACTGACATCAACCAGTAAATCAGCAATCAAGCGGTAAGCGGCGCTGCGTCGTACTTGCACTTGTGCTTGGTTGTAATCAATCAGGCGTTGCAGGCGTGGGCGCTGGCTATCAAGCACCAGACTGAGGTTTTCATACAGGCGCTGTTCGCCATCGACGGGTGGCGTGATGGTGTCAAAACGCACCACTGCATGCAGTCCTAGGCGGGCGAGTACTTCGCGCCACTGGGCTTCACGTTGTTCGGGGCTGTTTACAAAATTGAGGACGGGTAATAAAGGTTTGCCGCACATGGCTAAGATGGCCAGTTCGTCACGGTATTTGGCCAGTACGGGTTCACGGGCATCAATCACATAAAAGCCAGCATCGGATTGCAGCAATTGGCGCAGCACCTTAGCTTCTTGCTCAAAACGCTGACCAGCTTCGCTGCTATGCAAAAAACGCTGGACTTGTTCTGGGCCGTCTAAGCGTTCGCCCTGACGTGGTAGTTGTTCGAGATAGTCATATAAAGCCACCGCATCTTCAAAACCTGGCGTGTCGTACAGCTCAATCAGAGCTTCGCCATCCACAGATAAGCGCGCGCCTTCGACGTGTTGAGTGGTACTGGGGCGGTGCGATATAGCACCAAAGCCGACATCACGGGTCAGGGTGCGCAGCAATGAGGTCTTGCCCACATTGGTGTGGCCCACTACGGCAAGCTTTAAGGGGTTATTCATTGCCATGCTCCAACCAAGCCCAAGGTGCAATCCGGTGGTGCGCTAGTTGTAAGTGATCCAGCTGTTCTTGCCAGCTGTGTAAACGCTTGTCTGCCGTATCGGTAGGTAGTAACCATACCTGTGTTTGCGCTGCTGTACGTGACAGTTCAGCAATTAAATGCAGAGTACCGCGATCGACTGAGCGCTGTGGATTACAAGCAATCAGCAAGCGCGCTGGGGGGTTGCTACTGAGCTGCTCCAAGAGCTGCCGACGTTGTTCGCGAGTATCTAAAATCCCTGCATTGATTACACTTGCAGGTACTTCAGGTGGCCAGTCAATACTGTTATCCAACTCAATGGCTACCAATACCGCAGCTTCCCCTGTGAGTTGTGCGCCGGCGCTACTGCTCGGTAAGTACTCAGGTGCTGCATCCACGATACCAAGACGTTCGCTACTGGGTTGCACGCGCTCATGAAATATCTGCCAAGCAGGGTCGTCGACTGGTAGGGCTAAGCTGTTTATTCCACGTCGCCAGCGCCACTCACACAGCAAGCTCAACACGAAGCGCGGCACAATGCCATATACCACCAGCATCCCCAGTAGCCAGCTGGCCCAAATATGCCGTGCTTGTTCATCAACCAAGGCTTGCATACCGCTGCGCTGAATCAAGTCGCTATCGGGTAAGGCAAAACCTAACCACGCAGCTGGGCGGCCTAAACTGCTCACTAAACTAATAAATGAATCGCTGGCAACAATGGTGGATTCCCAGACAAAGCCATAGCGCCGAGTCGCTAGTAGGGCAATTAACGTGAGTAGGGCAGTAGATAAAGCCAACAGCCACCAGCCGTGCAAAATACGTCCAACACCCCAGCGCAGCAGCTTATGACGCTGTAGCAACACGAGTAAGGCTGGCGCTAATTGCGCTGCTTGAGCATCACGGGCTAATTTACCGCTGAGCCAGAGCCATACTTGGCTTAAAGGTGAGTTCGCTTTACGGGAAAACAGCATACTGATAACCCAAGCCAGTAAGCTGAGCAGATTTAAACCGACAAGCCCCGCCAGTGCCCAAAAGATATTAATCTCTAATGGCACACCGCTGAGTGCGGTTTTGGCTAACACTACGCCAGATAGAATTGCACTGATAATCAATAGCCAGAGTGCTAGTTTTGCACCTTGTAACCAGTGTTGCAGAGCGCTGACTAAGCCATCACGACGCGCTAAAAACAGTCCGCGTATTTGCAAGCGCTCAGCCAGTGGGCCCTTGGCAACGCGTGCCGCACGGCAGGCTTCGCTGTCTTCTAACAGTCCGGTGTGTTCTTCGCGTAGACGTACAGTTTCGCACAGCCAGAGCGTTTGTAAGGGAGAGAGTGCGTCAGTCACAAGCATTCCATTGAGTTTCAATAAGTGCACCATTCTGCCTGATAACGAACGCCAAATTGACGTCAGAATCCTTTAAGATAGCACCATAGCCTTCAGTATATTTAAGAGAGCATCGTTATGCACAATACATTGCCAGTCAGTTTAATTGTCGCGGCCACACGCAATCAAGTGATTGGACGTGACAATGATATGCCATGGCATTTGCCCGCTGATTTGCGTTACTTCAAGCAGCGCACTTTGGCTAAGCCGATTATCATGGGGCGTAAAACTTGGGAATCTTTAGGTCGTCCGTTACCTGGACGCTTAAATATTGTCATCAGTCGTCAGGCTGATACTGTTCTTGCTGGCGCTGAAGTCTTTACTAATCTCACCGATGCCATTGCTCGCGGCCAAGCGTGGGCAGCCGAGCAGGGCGTGGATGAGGTGATGGTGATTGGTGGCGGGCAGATTTATCAGCAGGCTATTAACTTAGCGCAGCGCGTCTATTTAACCCGCATCGATTTTGAGCTTGAGGGTGATACGTTTTTCCCTGTGCTGGATGCGCAGCATTGGCAACTCACAGATGCACAGACACACCCAGCTCAAGCATCCGAGCCGGGTTATACCTTCGAAGTGTGGCAGCGTACTTCAGCGTAAGTGTCGCTTTAGCAAACCGCCTCATAGCCTGCAGCATCTAACAGTTGCTGCAGTTCCTGCGGGTTGCTGGGCTGTAAGCGGTAAAACCAGCTCTCATACGGATGAGTATTCACACCTTCAGGCGCTTCAGTTAAGCCTTCATTGACGGCTATGACTGTACCGTTGATCGGTGCGTGGATATCCGATGCAGCTTTCACTGACTCAACTACACCCACAGGTTGGGCAGCAGTTAGGGTGCTTTCGAGTGCTGGTAACTCTAAAAATACGATATCGCCTAAGGCTTCTTGTGCGTGATCAGTAATGCCTACAGTCACTGTGCCATCGGCTTCGAGACGCGCCCATTCGTGAGTGCTGGCATAACGTAAATCGGCAGGAATTGAACTCATATTATTAATATCCTTAGCAGATGCAATGCAAATTTTTATAGGTCTATGTGTTTATAGTACGGGCAGCCACCAACACATTGATGAATCAACTTAAAACAGCTTACCTAGAGTCACTTATAAATTATTGATCTTGTTGATACAAGATCAAATCAGAATCTTTCCACGGCTGACAAAGCGCGGCTTAACCACGCGCACTGGAAACCATTTGCGTCGAATTTCAACTTCAGCACGGTCAGCGGTATTCATCGGCACTCGCGCTAAGGCAATGGCTTTACCAAGGGTGGGTGAAAAACTACCGCTGGTGATCACGCCATTGGTTTGGTTATCAATACGCACAGGTTGACCGGCACGTAAAACACCACGCTCTTCGAGTACTAAACCTACAAGTTTCTCGGTTACACCTTGAGTGTACTGCGCTTGTACGGCAGCGCGGCCGATAAAGTTGCGTGTCTCAGGTTGCCAACAGATTAAGTCTTCCATGTTAGCTGCCAGCGGTGACACTGCTTCGTTGGTATCTAAGCCGTATAAATTAAAGCCAGCTTCCAAGCGTAAGGTGTCACGCGCTCCAATACCTATTGGGCTGATACCTGCACCGACCAACTCGTTTAGAAAGTCGATGGCTTGGCTAGCAGGAAGTATAATTTCGATACCGTCTTCACCGGTGTAACCACTGCAGGAAATCAGCCAGTCACGGTCAACTGCGGCCTCATGGTGCTGTAGTTGTTCGATCAGTTTGGCGCGTGTTGAGCTGACAATGCTGGCAAGACGCTCGCGCGCCAGAGGGCCTTGAATTGAAAATAGGCACAGGTCATGACGCCAAGTGATCATGCAGTCAAAGGCTGGTGCATGCTGCTCAAGCCAGTCTTGTACGCGTTCACGAGTGACAGCGTTACTCACGATGCGATAGCCCGTTTCAGTACGAAACACCATCACATCATCAATAATACCGCCTTGCTCGTTGAGAAGCAGGCTGTGTTGTGCATGGCCTACGGTATCAAGCAGTCCAATATCATTGCTGAGCACTAGCTGCAAAAATGCTTTAGCCTGAGCGCCTTGAATATCAAAAATGCTCATATGGGAAATATCAAACACACCGCACTCTTTGCGCACGTGGTGGTGTTCCTCCACTTGCGAGCCGTAATGTAATGGCATATCCCAGCCATTAAAATCAACCATTTTTGCACCCAGAGCTAGGTGCATATCATACAAAGGGGTACGCAATCCCATAGGATCTCCTAACTGGTCAAACGCAGTGTTTGTACCTGTGGGTAATTCACTCGGCGCATAGTGTAGCCGTGTTGATTCAGCGCTGCACCGATGATTGTAAGTATAGCCTGTGTTTTAACAAACACTAGATTAGTGCCCTGGGCGATGTGCTGAGCGACGAATCAGCAAAATAACTGGCAATAAACCCACCATCACTAAAGTCAGTGCCGGTAATGATGCGCGTGCCCATTCACCCTCACTGGTCATCTCAAAAATTCGCACCGCTAAGGTATCCCAACCAAAGGGGCGCATCAGTAAGGTTGCGGGCATTTCTTTTAACACATCAACAAACACCAGCAGCGCGGCAGATAAACTACCAGGGATCAGTAAAGGCAAATACACACGTCTAAATAAAGCGACACCACCAATACCTAGGCTGCGTGAAGCTTCAGGTAATGAGGGCTTAATGCGCGCCAACGCACCTTCTAGCGGCCCATGGGCAACTGCCATAAAACGAATCACATAGGTTAATAACAGAGCACTTAAACTGCCCAGTAAAATAGGGCGCCCAGCACCGCCGAGCCAAGTCGACATGGGGATCACTGCATGCTCATCAAGGTAGCTAAAGGCCAACATAATAGCTACTGCTAATACCGAACCGGGCAGGGCATAACCTAGATTCGCAAAACCCACGATAGCGTTCATGGGGCGACTCGCTGTGAGGCGCTTGGCAAAGGCTAACAAAAGTGCGGCGGTGACCGTGAGCGCTGCGGCCATTAAGCCCAAATACAGCGTATGGGTAATCAGGGCTGCATAACGCTCATCTAAATCAAAACGTCCACGCTGCCAAAACCAAGCGAGTAGTTGCAGCATGGGAATCACAAAAGCACATAAAAATACCAAACCGCACCAGCTTGAGGCCAGTACGGCTTTCCAGCCGCGCAAGGTATACAGCGCTTTACCTCTAGGGCGCTCGTTACTTGGGCGAATTGCACCGCGCGCTCGTTGCTCCGCAAAAATCAATACGGCGACAAATAGCAGCAGCAAACTGGCTAGTTGTGTGGCGCTAGATAGGCTGAAAAAGCCATACCAGGTTTTATAAATAGCGGTAGTAAAGGTGTCAAAGTTAAACACAGACACAGCGCCAAAGTCAGCTAAAGACTCCATCAAAGCCAAAGCAATACCTGCACCAATAGCTGGGCGGGCAACTGGTAAAGCAACGCGCCAGAAAGCTTGCCAAGGCGTTAAACCCAAAACGCGTGCCGCCTCCATAAAGCCTTTGCCTTGAGCTAAAAATGCTGTGCGCGCGAGTAAGTAAACATAGGGATAAAACACTAAGGTAAAGACGGTAATGACGCCGCCCGTCGAGCGCACCCTGGGAAAGCTGATGCCGCTGCCAAACCATTCACGCATCAAGGTTTGTACTGGGCCGGAAAAATCCAGTAAGCCGACAAAGACAAAGGCTAAAACATAGGCGGGAATAGCAAAAGGCAGCATCAATGCCCAGTCCAGCCAGCGCCGTCCGGGGAATTCACACAAACTGGTCAGCCAAGCTAGGCTCACTCCCAGCAGCGTTACGCCAATCCCAACACCTACAACTAAGATAGCGGTATTGGATAGCAGGCGCGTCATTTGCGTATCCCACAAATGACTCCAGATCTGTGTATCGATCGAGTGCCAGCTCAGCAATAAGACGCTGATAGGTAAGCAGACGAGCGCTGCAAAAAATAAGGCAATCGGATACCAACGGCGTTGAGCAGGGAGGGCCACAAGAAACCTCGTTCAATCAGGAGTGCGGTAAAATAACAGTGCGCAGTATAACCCTATGTGCTGATTTTGCTGCCCTATACTTTTTTGCCCTGCTCATCTGGGTGTTGCACCCTAGATGCTGACGGCTGCGCTAGAGCAGTAGCGTCAGTCATTCTTGTGGGTTACTCAAGCGCGGATAAGCAGGTGGAAAATTGTGTAGCTAGATTTTTCAGCAATTGCTCATAGCCTTCCGCGGAAACAGCCACAGTGCTACCGAGCGCATCCAACTCAGCTAAGGTGACAGGTAAGCCCGCAGCTAAAGTATGGGCTAGACGCGGTTGCATGGGCGGTTCACTAAACACACAGCTGGGACCTGCTTGTTGCAAGCGTGTACGCATTTGACTGACGTGTTTTGCGCCGGGCTGTAACTCATGCGATACCGCAAAAACGCCTGCATGCTGTAAACCGTAAGCCTGCTCAAAGTAGTTAAAGGCTTCATGAAAGACAAAGAACGATTTGTCATGTAACGGGGCTAACTGTGCTTGCAGTTGCTGGTCTAACAGCGCTAAACGCTGACTAAAAGCAGCTAAATTTGCTGCGTAGTGTGCAGCATTAGCCGGATCATGCTGACTTAAGTCCGCACTGATACGCTCAGCAATCACTTGCGCGTTGTGCGGTAGCAACCATAAATGCACATCAACCGCACCGGGTGCATGCGCGTGATCGTGTTCAACTAAAGTGTCGGAGTGAGTGACTTTTTTGCTGTGTGTCGCGTGATGATTCTGTGCGTCATGTGCGTCATGTGCGTCATGTTGATCGTGCTGATGTGCTTCGGCAAAATACTCTAGCTGTAATTTGGGTAAGTCCTGCACAGCGATACTGCTTTTACTGCGTTTTTGTAACAGTTTGGGCAGAAAGTTTTCCAGATCAGGTCCAACCCAATAAAATAAGTCAGCTTGATCGAGACGCTTGGCATCGGATGGGCGCAAGACAAAATAATGCGGTGAAGCGCCCGGCGGCAGCAGAACTTGCGGTTCGCCTTGACCGTCTTGAATGGCTGCAGCAATCAGCTGTAAGGGTTTAATGCTGGTTAAAATTTGCACCTGCGCCTGCGCGCTGATGGCCCATAATGATAAACAGCTGATCAGCAAGAAACGAAACACTGCAGTACACTCCGAGAGTAAAGAGTTATATAATAACGTCTCTTTAAGAAGGATGCTGCTGTTATGTTAAAAACATCAACACCGTGCCACTCACATGACCATCATAATGAATGTATTGCGCAAGCCCTTGAACTGGCTGAAGAGGTATGCGCGCAGCGCGGTGTACGTTTAACACCCTTACGTAAACGTGTGTTAGAGCTGGTTTGGCAAAGCCATCAGCCGTTGGGTGCTTACGATATTTTAGAAATGCTCAGCCGTGAAGATGATCGCCGTGCAGCGCCACCCACTGTGTATCGTGGTTTAGATTTTTTATTAGAAAATGGCTTGATTCATCGCCTTGCATCACTCAATGCCTATATTGGCTGCAGTCATCCAGAAGTAGCGCATGAAGGTTATTTTATGATTTGTCAGCAGTGCAACAATGCTTACGAACTCGCGCAGCATACGGCTATCGATGCGGCAATTGCACAAGAAGCCTTGCTGATGGGCTTTGCGGTACAAACGCAAACGGTTGAAATCTTGGGTGTTTGTGCTGAATGTCGAGCAAGCGCATGACCCAGTCCTTGTTATTACGAGCTGAACACCTGAATCTTTCGTTATCCGCGCAAAGTGTTCTTGCTGATGTGAGTCTTGAATTGGCTGCCGGCGAAATTGTTACTTTGGTCGGACCCAATGGCTCGGGTAAAACATCATTAGTACGGGTGCTATTGGGTTTGCTGAAAGCAGACTCGGGCAGCCTATGGCGCGCACCGCAGTTACGCATTGGCTATATGCCGCAAAAGCTAGAAGTGCATGCCACTTTACCCTTGTCGGTATTACGTTTTTTACGCTTAGTGCCCGGTGTCAGTCGTGCTGATGTGATTGCTGCATTGGAGGAAGTGGGGGCTGCCAAAGTATTAAACAGTCCCTTGCAGCGTATTTCTGGTGGCGAATTACAGCGCGTATTATTAGCGCGGGCCTTATTGCGTAAACCGCAGCTGCTCGTGCTGGATGAGCCAGTGCAAGGTGTGGATGTCAACGGTCAGTTGGAGTTGTACCATTTGATTGGGCAATTGCGTGATCGTTACGGTTGCGGTGTGCTAATGATTTCCCATGACCTGCATCTGGTGATGGGCTCCACCGATCGAGTGATTTGCCTTAATCGTCACGTGTGTTGTTCCGGCTTGCCTGAGCAAGTTAGCCATGATCCGGCCTTTGTTGAGTTGTTTGGCTCACGCGCAGCCAATGATCTGGCGGTCTATCATCATGACCACGACCATAAGCATGACTTACATGGCTGCGTTATTACGCCCAAAACTCACCAACATGGGCCGGATTGCACACATGCCTGATTTTCTGTTATATGCGCTATGCGCAGGTCTGTTGTTAGCACTAGTTGCTGGTCCGTTAGGATCTTTTGTCGTTTGGCGGCGCATGGCCTACTTCGGTGACACCTTGGCGCACTCGGCTTTATTTGGTGTGGCACTGGGCTTATTGTTTGATATCAATCTGGCGCTAGCGGTGATTGTTGGCTGTTTGCTATTGGCCTTTGTTTTGGTGGCATTACAGCGCCGCCAACCTTTAGCTTCAGACACCATTTTGGGGATTTTAGCCCACAGTACTTTGTCTTTAGGTTTGGTGACATTAAGCTTTATGGACTCAGTGCGGGTCGATTTAATGGGTTACTTGTTTGGTGACTTATTGGCCGTCAGTGCGATGGATTTAGTCTGGATTGGTGCCGGTAGTGTGATTGTTTTAGTGTGCATGATTGCCTTGTGGCGACCCTTGCTGGCGATTACCGTGCATGAAGAACTGGCCCAAGTGGAAGGCTTACCAGTCGCGCAATTACGCTTAGTGCTGATGGTGTTGATGGCCTTAGTGATTGCTGTAGCGATGAAAATTGTCGGTGTGCTACTGATCACTTCACTACTGATTATCCCTGCTGCTGCGGCTCAGCGGCATGCGCGCAGTCCTGAACATATGGCTTTAGGTGCCACTGTCGTGGGTATGCTCTCGGTGTGTGCTGGTTTAGCCATGTCGTGGCATTACGATACACCAGCGGGTCCATCGATTGTGGTGTGTGCTGCAGGGGTATTTTTAATCAGTTTTATAGTACCGCGCCGACGTTAATGTCATCCTATGCAGGAACTGACGCGCCGATGAGCGGTCAATACACTCTAGACAATAGATGATCCAAGGATACCGCAACATGAATAAAGCACTGACAATGACGTTTCTTGCCGCACTTTCATGCACTACCGTTGCTTGTGCAACAGGTTCGCATGCGCCAAGCGTAGCAATGCCTGCGTTAGAAGATGTTGCACCCTTTCCAGCCGCAAAAGCAGGCCAAAAACGCCATGTGATTTGGTTGGCTGAAAAAGATAACGAAGACTTATTGAAAGTTGAGTTGGCGCCGGGTCAGGTGATGAAAACTGACTGCAACACCCGTGGCCTGATGGCGACTTTGACGACAAAAGATCTTTCTGGTTTTGGTTATACCTACTATGAAGTGACTGATGTTAAAGGCCCCATTGCGACTATGATGGCTTGCCCAGAAGGTAGTGAGAAAGAAGACTTTGTCGCTGCACATGGCTATGAGTACACCTTAAACTACAACAGCAAATTACCTATTGTTGTCTATACACCGCAAGATCTTGAACTGCGTTACCGTATCTGGACTGGCGCTAAAGAACTGCAGTCCGCAACCACTGAGTAAGATCCGCAATACCCTGCTCAACACGGCCTGAGCCTAATTTAGTCCAAGCTGTGTTGAGCAGTATCTTCTGCATCATTCCAGAGCAGTGTAGACTGCCAACTGTTTTTTTAGTTGGGGATGCATTGCATGTCACCTTTAATAGGGCGCAGCTTAGTCGCCTTGAGCTTATTTTTTGTTTTGAGTGCGTGCCAAAACAGTGCACAGAAAAATCAAGAACCGACGATTGATGAGTTTGCTGTAGCTGAACTGGTGTTCAATACCCATTTGGCTGCCCAAGAACTTGAGTCGGCTGGCCAGCAATTAGATGCTTTACGTGAAAGAGATCCAAGTGAGCCGCGTCTTGATGAGTTACAGCAACGTTTAGCGACAGCTTGGCTCGCCACAGGTGAGCAGGCGCTTAAAGATGCGGATATCGATACCGCCAGTGCCGCATTGATGCAGGCTAAGCGTTTATTGCCTAAAGCACCGGCATTAACGCAAGGCTTAAGTACGGCTTTAGCTGCGGTACAAGAGCCTATAGCTGAGCCTGCAGCACCTCCTGTACAACCGTCAGTGGCGCGTAAACAACCATTGCCCAGACTTGCACCTGCAGCAAAGAAACCCGTCAAAAAGTCTGTGATAGCTCAGCCTGAAGCTCCTGAAATTGTCGTAGAACAATCGCAGTCGGAGGAGTTGATTGAATTAACGCCACCTGTACGTAGCAAACTCAAGGCGCGTGTTTTAGACCTGAATGCAGCACACACTACTATTGCTTTACCCATGCTGGCCAGCCGTAATAATCACCAGTTAGGACGTTTATTGGATGATGTGGCAGCAGATGTGGTGAGGTTTCGGGCTGCAGTGAGTATTGAAGTGGCAGATACCCGTGATTTTCATTGGGTGGCAGCGCTTTTATCGGCCCGAGTGAAAAAACTGGATGCCAATTTTAATCCGCGTTTACAGGAAGTTATTCGCAGTGATGAGGCCGCACAGTTAGTGATTACGCCGAATCTATCATTCTAAATTATTCTATGTATAGAGTTTAAAAGAACTTCTAATTCTAAGCGATGCTTGACACACTGGTTGTCAGTATCGCCCTAACAAGGTTACCCCGTGATTGAATTCCACGAAGTGCATAAAGCCTATGCAGTAAACGGGCAAAGTATTGTCGCTTTACAACCCACTTGCTTAACTGTGCAGCCGGGTGAGATTTTTGGCCTGATTGGTCATTCTGGTGCTGGTAAAAGTACCTTATTACGTTTGATTAACCGCCTAGAAGAGCCCAGTGGTGGCCGTATTGTCGTGGATGGTGTGGATGTCACTGCGCTGGATGCACAAGGCTTGCGCGGTTTTCGCCAACGGGTGGGTATGATTTTTCAGCATTTTAATTTGCTGTCTTCTAAGACTGTCGCCAATAACGTAGCGATGCCGTTAAAGTTGGCGGGCGAGTTGAGTAAGGCGCAAATTAAAGTGCGCGTGGCTGAATTATTGGCACGCGTGGGCTTAAGCGATCATGCCAATAAGTATCCAGCGCAACTGTCCGGCGGGCAGAAGCAGCGCGTGGGTATTGCCCGTGCGTTAGCCACTGATCCAAAGATTTTGTTATGTGATGAAGCCACCAGTGCGCTGGATCCGCAAACCACTGGGCAGGTCTTGCAATTGTTGGCGGAAATCAATCGAGAACTGGGTTTAACTATTGTCTTGATTACTCATGAGATGGATGTGATTCGCCGTGTATGTGATCGCGTTGGCGTGATGGATGGCGGGGTGATTGTTGAAAGTGGTTTGGTCAGTGATGTCTTTCTACATCCACAGCACCCCACCACCCAAAATTTTGTGCAGGAATCTGAAGGTGATGCGGATCTAGCGCCAGACGCAGAATATCAGCAAGTCAGTGGGCGGATTGTGCGCTTAACTTTCTTGGGTGAGGCCACTTACGCACCTCTATTGGGCCAGGTCGCCCGTGATACTGGCGTGGATTACAGTATTTTAGCGGGCCGTATTGGCCGGATTAAAGACCAAGCCTGTGGCCAGCTCACTTTAGCGCTCACCGGTGGTAAAGAATTACTTGCTGAGCAACAACTGCGTGCCGCAGGTGTGCATGTGGAGGTATTACGCCCATGAGTGACTTACTGATAAATATTGATTGGTATGAGATCTGGCAAGCAACGCTGGATACCCTGCTGATGCTGGGAGGTTCGCTGCTATTTACTGTGATTCTAGGTTTGCCGGTAGGGATCTTGCTGTTTTTAGTCGGACCGCGACAAATGTTTGCTCAGCCGACTTTATATATGTTGTTGTCATTTATAGTGAACGTGCTGCGTTCATTGCCGTTTATTATCCTGTTAATTGTGATGATCCCTATTACTGTGGTCATGACCGGCACATCCTTAGGTGTCGCCGGTGCTATTCCACCGTTAGTGATTGGGACGACACCGTTTTTTGCCCGCTTAGTTGAGACCGCTTTGCGTGAAGTGGATCGCGGCATTATTGAGGCGACGCAAGCGATGGGCGCGAGTACGCGGCAGATTATTTTTAATGCGCTGCTACCTGAAGCACGCCCTGGGATTATTGCAGCAACTACAGTCACCGCGATTACTTTGGTGTCCTATACCGCGATGGCGGGTGTGGTGGGCGCGGGTGGTTTAGGTGACTTAGCGATTCGCTTTGGTTACCAGCGTTTTCAAACCGATGTGATGGTGGTGACGGTAGTGTTATTGCTGCTGTTGGTGCAGGTGTTACAGAGTGTCGGTGACCGTCTTGTGTTACGGTTTTCTCGAAAGTAATTCTAGCTAATAACTTATAGAAAAATGAGCCGTTTACGGCATATTATTGATTCATTTGGAGCATTCTTATGAAAAAAACATTACTCGCTTTAGCCGCCCTGAGCATTTTTTCAGTGCAAGCTGAGCCATTAACAGTTGCGGCAACACCGGTACCCCATGCGGAGATTTTAGAGTTCTTAAAGCCTGCGTTAGCTGAGCAAGGTGTGGAGCTGGACGTTAAAGTTTTCACCGACTATGTGCAGCCGAACGTGCAGGTGGCCGAAGGCCGTTTAGATGCGAACTTCTTCCAGCACCAGCCGTACTTGGATGAGTTTAATAAAAGCAAAGGCACGACCTTGACCAGCGTTGCTGGCGTACATATTGAGCCGTTTGGCGCCTACTCCAGTAAAATTAAGCAGTTAGATGATTTGAAAAAGGGTGCAAGCGTAGTGATTCCAAACGATGCCACCAACGGTGGCCGTGCTCTATTACTACTGCAAACCGCTGGCGTGATTAAGCTCAAAGACGATGCCGGTATCACCGCTACACCGCGTGATATCGCGGATAACCCCAAGAAAATCAAAGTGCGTGAGCTTGAAGCAGCCACTCTGCCACGTGTGCTTGATCAAGTAGACTTAGCGTTGATCAACACCAACTATGCACTGGAAGCGGGCTTAAACCCCAATAAAGATGCGTTGATTATTGAAGGTGCTGATTCACCTTATGTGAATATTTTAGTAACGCGTGAAGATAATAAAAACAGCGACGCGGTACAAAAATTAGTCAAAGCGCTGCACAGTGAGGAAGCTAAAGCCTTTATCAATGACAAATATAAAGGTGCGGTCGTTCCAACCTTTTAATTGAGTGTGCAATAGCTTGATCAACATAAAACCCAGCGCTAGTTGCTGGGTTTTTTAATGCACAGCAATAGACTATTTTACCGGCTCTTGCCAATCACAAAAGCAGCCCACTGCCAAGGTATTGGCTGCAGCGACCGAACGGTTTTCAAGTAATGCATCGAGCACTGGCTCGATAAAGCTGTTGCTGGAGTTGCAGACTGCGCCTTCGCTGTAAGGGCCGAAGTAAGCCAAATGCCCAGTATGATCCCAAATGGCGACCGCAGGGCTGGCAGGAAGATCCTCAGAACCCGGCAAACCACTTAAATGACGCATGCCGTTGAGTGCTTTAGGTAATTGGCCGCTGCTGCCAGGTTTTTGCACATGATAAAACTCAACTTGGCCGTCATAGCGCTCAATCATTTCTACTAAGTGCTGTTGGTTACCCACGTTGCATGGGCAGGCTGGATCCCAAAAGTGTATAAAACGAATCTTGCCAGCACCCGCCATACTGTTAGGTAGGCGCAGTTGTTCGCCACTGAACACTGCTGTGGTCTCACTAAAAGGGCGAATAAAGCGTGTTTTATACCACCACAAGCCGGTCAACATTGAGCCAATCCATAAGACCAGTGTGAGCCCAATCAGTGTTTTTTTCAAAAGAGTCCGTTTCATAAATACCACAGATCAAAGATAGTATAGAGTGTCATGAGTTGCTTAAAATCTATATGTCCAGAATGTCGCAGTTGCGGTTAATTAAGAGTGACTGGAAATGATTGAGTTCGATCCGCCAGCGTTACAGCGTGTTTTACCAGAGTTGACTCGGCACAGTGTTGATCCAGCGCTAGCAAAAGGTTGGCGGCAGTTTTATCAAATTGATTTTGCACGGTACAACCCCGAGCTTGATTGTCGTTTAGGACAGGTCAGGGTGGGGGCTTATCAAGTGGCCATGCAAGTCTGTCGGCCGGTTGAGGCGCGCGCTACGCTGTTGGTCTTACATGGCTATTACGATCATATGGGCTTGTACGGTCATGTTTACCAATGGGCCTTAGCGCAAGGCTTTGCATTGTTGTCTTGTGATTTACCCGGGCATGGCTTATCTACCGGAGCACGTGCCAGTATTCATAGTTTTCAAGAGTATCAGCAGGTGCTGCAAGCCATGCTAGCCAAGGCGCAGCAACTGCAGTTACCTAAACCATGGCATATCTTGGGGCAAAGCACCGGCGCGGCGATTGCTCTGGATTATTTGGTACACCAGCAGCCGAGTAAACTCTTAGGTGAAACTATTTTGCTGGCGCCGCTGGTGCGCCCCCGGGCGTGGCAACAATCCAAGCTGCTCTATCAGATGATTAAACCTTTTCGTCGCAGTGTGCCGCGGCGCTATTCCAACAACTCACATGATGGTGCCTTTGTGGATTTTGTACGCAATGATCCCTTACAGGCACAGATTTTACCGACGGCTTGGGTGGGCGCACTGGCGCAGTGGATACCTTATATTGAACAGGCGCAGCCCAGTGTCCATAGCCCGATT
>JAAZCO010000193.1 GCA_012513235.1 Gammaproteobacteria bacterium | reverse complement strand
TCTTTACTAAAACTCGACTGACCACAGCCTATGTTTACCCAGAGGAGGCACGTCCATGATGGCCCTGCGTGTATTGAGTGCAAGCCTACTAAGTAGCGCACTATTAATCAGTGTCGGTTGCAGCAACTTAAGCCAATCCTCCACAGCAGCAAAGGATAGCGCCGAGCAACGCATTAGCAGTTTAGCCACGCTCTCCAAGCAAGACCCAGTCACGCGCACCTTGGATATTCAAGAATGGCAGACGAGTGCTGGCACCAAAGTGCTGTTTATGGCCGCACCTGAATTACCCATGTTTGATCTACGCTTAACCTTTGCTGCCGGTAGCAGTAAAGACCAGAGCCACTACGGCCTGGCCAACCTGACCAGTGCCATGCTCGATGAAGGCACTGGCGCGCTCAACGCAGGGCAGATTGCTGCGCAATTTGAAGACCTTGGCGCCAATTTCTCCAGCGGTTCATACCGCGATATGGCGGTGGTCAGCTTACGCAGCCTCAGTGACCCCAAACTCAGCACCCCAGCATTAGAGCTGTTTAGCCGCATTGCCGCGCAGCCGAGTTTCCCAGCTGCATCCTTAGCGCGGATTAAAAACCAGCTACTGGCAGGCTTTGAATATGACAAACAAAACCCCGGCAAACTGGCCTCACTGGCACTCTTTGAGCAACTCTATGGCACCCACCCTTACGCGCACTCTAGCTCAGGCGACGCAACCTCAGTGCCCAAGTTAACCCGTCAACAGCTGCAAGAATTTCACCGCACTTACTACAACGCCAATAATGCGCAAATTGCTTTGGTCGGTGATTTAACTCTCGAACAAGCCAAAACCATCAGTGAAAAAGTCTCGGCGCGCTTACCACGTGGTCAGGCCGCGGCAAAAACCGTCGCACCCAAGGCCAATCTAGCTTCCAAAACCCATATCGAACACCCGTCCGCGCAAACCCATATTTTACTAGCGCAATTAGCGGTTAAACGTGGCGACCCTGATTACCCCGCCTTATTTTTAGGTAATCAGATTCTCGGTGGCGGCGGTTTTGGTACGCGCCTGATGGAAGAAGTGCGTGAAAAGCGTGGACTGACCTATGGCATCTATTCGAGCTTTAGCCCGATGCAAGCCGACGGCCCCTTTATGATTAACGTGCAAACCCGCGCGCAGCTCAGTGAAGTGACCCTGCAATTGGTGCGTGACCTGCTTGATGATTACATCAAGAACGGCCCAAGCGCTGCAGAATTGGCCAAAGCCAAACGTGAAAGCCTCGGCAGTTTCCCGCTCAGTGCAGCCAGTAACTCAGCCATTGTTGGGCAGCTAGCAGCTATTGGCTTCTACGATATGCCGCTGACCTGGATGAGCGACTTTATGCAGGACCTGCAACAACTGACAGTTGCAGATGTGCACGAGGCCTTTAAGCGTCACCTCAACCCTGAACATTTAGTCGTGGTCACCGCAGGCCCGACGGTCGAGCAATTACCTTTACCTGAGCCCGTTGAACGCTCAAATACAGACGCACCCATGGAGCGCCAACACTGATGGCTAAACAATCTCAAGCAGCGCATAGCGGCACCAGCCAAATTCGTATTATTGGCGGCGAATGGCGTTCACGTAAGCTGAGCGTGCCCGATGGCCCTGGCTTACGCCCAACCCCAGACCGCGTACGTGAAACCCTGTTTAACTGGCTCGCCTCCTATATTGGTGGCGCGCGGGTGTTAGATGCTTTTACCGGCAGTGGTGCGCTGTTTCTTGAAGCGCTGTCACGTGGTGCCAGTTCGGGGATAGCCTTGGATTTACATACTCCAGCCATCAATAATCTGCGCCGTAATCTTGAGATTTTGCAGTGTGATAGCGCTGAAGTGTTACGTGCCGATGCCTTAGAATATTTATCTAAGCCAGCGACACAAGGCTTTGATATTGTTTTGCTCGACCCGCCCTTTCACCAAGATTTACTGCTTAATGCCTGCACTCTATTAGAGGCTAATAACTGGCTTAATGATCACGCATGGATTTACACCGAAAGCGAGCAAGCACCCTCAAGTTTGGGCGTACCCACAACCTGGCGCTTGCATCGTGAAAAACATACTGGACAAGTGCATTACGCACTCTGGCAGAAACAGGCTTAAGCTTTACCTGCTGACTTAATCAGCAAAATCCAGTAACTTAAGCGGTTTGAAGACTGTCTTTGGGGTCATACGTGGAAGCTTTAAAAGGCAAGCTGGCACTGGGTGCTTTAAAACTGATTGCGCTCTTACCGTGGCGCGCCGTGCAGGCCTTAGGCAGCGCGGCGGGCTGGTTGATGTGGACAATCCCCAATCGCTCGCGTGATATCGCGCGGATTAATATCAGCCACTGTTTTCCAGAGTTAAATGCACAAGAAGTCGACCAGCTCACGGCGCGTGGCCTGAAAGGCATTGCTAAATCCTTTACCGAAAGCGCCTGCGCTTGGATTTGGCCACCGGAAAAAACCTTACAGTATGTACGCGAAGTTGAAGGTTTAGAGGTGCTGCAAGAGGCTCTGGCCAGCGGTAAAGGCGTAGTCGGTATCACCAGTCATTTAGGCAACTGGGAAGTGCTCAATCACTTTTACTGCGCGCAATGTAAGCCCATTATTTTTTACCGCCCGCCTAAACTCAAAGCTTTAGATGACCTGCTGAAAACCCAACGGGTCCAGCAAGGTAACCGCGTGGCACCCTCGACCCGCGAAGGCATTATTAGCGTGATTAAAGAAGTGCGTAATGGTGGCTCAGTGGGCATTCCTGCTGATCCAGAACCCAGTCGCAGTTCTGGCGTTTTTGTACCTTTTTTAGGCACCACAGCACTGACCAGTAAATTTGTTGCGGGCATGCTCGGCGGCAAACAAGATAAAGTCAGTGCGGTATTTTTGCATGCTATTCGTTTAGAAGACGGCAGTGGCTTTAAAGTGATTTTAGAAGCGGCACCGGATGAGATGTATAGCACAGATACTGATATTGCAGTCGGCGCGATGAGTGATGTACTGGCCAGCTACGTACGTCGTTGGCCTGACCAGTATATGTGGACTATGAAACGCTTTAAGCAGCGCCCCGAAGGTGAAAAACGCTGGTACTAAGCGCGCTTGCAGCACCTCAGCACGACTCTAGTATCCGCACAGATCAGTTTGCGCTTGGGCTCTTCCAGGGGAGTCAAAGCGCAATACCCGCACAACCTGCTACCAGAATACTTTGTCTGCTAGGCCGTTAAGCTACGGCGAAAACGCAGCAACGCAACCGAGAAGAACACTACCCCAATCCCTGTCAGCGCCAGCATCTCTGGCCAAACCAAGGCGATGCCTGCATCCCTAAATAAAATCGCCGTGGATAAGCTGACAAAGTGTGTCGTAGGCGAAAACTGCATCACCGTCTGCAGCCACAGCGGCATACTATCCAAGGGCGTAGTACCGCCGGATAACAACAGCATGGGCATCAACACTGGAATCGCCAGCAAACCAAACTGTGGGATCGAGCGTGCCAAGGTGGTTAAAAACACCGCTAAAGCTGTGCAAGCAAATAAATACAAAGCTGTCACAGATAAATACAGCCCCATCGAACCCGCTAAAGGTACGCCCAGGGCTTTTTTGACAATGAACTCCAACGACAACCAAGTACAGAGCACCACCACTAAGATACTGGTCCAGACTTTCGCCGCCATAATCTCAAAGGCAGTCAGCGGTAGCACCAATAAGTGTTCCAAAGTGCCGTGCTCGCGCTCACGCAACAGCGCCGTACCGGTGAGTAAGATCGCTAAAATAGTGACGTTATTGATAATCTGAATAATGGCTAAAAACCAACCACTTTGCATATTACTGTTAAATAAAGCACGTGTGGTCAGCTTAATCGGCGGCGCACTGCTCATACCACTGAGTTGTTGCAATTCACGCTGAAAGATACGCCCCATATAACCTGCGCCCATAAAAGCTTGGCTCATGGCCGTGGCATCCACGTTCACTTGCAATTCAGGTTGCTTGCCCGCCATTAAATCCGCCTGGAAATTCACCGGCACGTTAATCACAAAGGTATAGCGACCACTGTCCAACACTTCATCAATTTGCGCATAGGGCAGCATCACCGGTGTTTGAAACTCCGGCGGGCGCAAGACTTCGGCCAGTTGCCGCGATAAACGGCTGTCATCTTCATCGACAATCGCCACGCTGGCATTATGTACGCCCACCGACGAGCCGGACGCAGGCATATAAATCGCGGCACTGAAGGCATACAACATAAACAGCAAGAGCACTGAGTCATAACGCAGGCTAATCAGCTCTTTAATACCCAGACGGAAAATATGCGATAGCTTATTCATCACTTAAGCCTCCTGCTTTTTCAAAAGAAGCAAACTTAAGCCGGTAAAGGCAATAAAAAAGCCCAATAAAGCCAAACATTGCAGCCATAAGTCACGTAAATTCAGCGCCTTGGTAAAAGTGCCCACAGCAATATCTAAGAAATAACCGGCGGGGAATAAAATACCCATCCAAGCCGCACCACCATCCAACGAAGAGCGCGGAGTAATCAAGCCGGAGAATTGCACAGTCGGCAATGTGGTCAGAATCATGGTGCCTAAAATCGCCGCGATTTGTGTTTTGGTCACAGTCGAAACCAGCAAACCAAAACTGGTCGTGGCCAACACATAGAGCACACCACCTACGGCTAACGCCACACCACTGCCCTTGAGTGGTACGCCAAACAGCCAAATATTAATCGCCACCAAGAGCGCCAAATTGAGCAGACTCACCGCTAAATAGGGCATTTGCTTGCCCAGTAAAAACTCTAAGCGCGTGAGCGGTGTGGCATAAAAGTTAGTAATCGAGCCCAACTCTTTTTCCCGTACCACACCAAGCGCCGTCAGCATGGCCGGGATAAACACCAAAATCAGCGCCATCACGCCAGGGCCAATCGCATTGACACTAATCACGTCTTGGTTATAACGAAAACGCGTCTCTAAGCGCACGGGCTGGGCCAAAGCTGGGAGCGCAGCACTGCCCTCATCGCGTAAACGCTGCAAACTGTCTTGATGCACAGCTTCCACATAACCTCGGCTGGTTTCCGCCCGAAACGGCATCCCGCCATCGAGCCATACCCCCACTTCAGGCTGGCGTCCAGCATATAAGTCACGACCAAAACCTGCGGGAATCTCAATGGCTAATTTAATGTCCGCGCGCTGCAAACGCGCATGCAAATCTTGCATATTGTGCAATGGCTCGCGTTCGGCAAAGTAACGTGAGCCGCGAAAGGCTTCTAAATAAGCGCGGCTTTGTGCAGTATTGTCTTGGTCGAGGGTGGCAAAGGCTAAATCTTCCACGTCTAAAGAAATACCAAAACCCAAAATAATCATCATAAATACTGCGCCAAGCATGGCGAACCATAAACGCACGCGGTCACGCAGCAACTCTTTACTCTCGCGTACCGCTAAAGCACGAGTGCGCCGTAAACTAAAGCCACGCGGTGGCGTGGAGGTTAAAGCTTGAGTGGCAGTATTAACTTGCTCAGATGCAACACCGCTTAAACCCTGTGCCTGCTCTAAACAGGTGACAAAAGCATCTTCTAAGGTTGCGCCAGAAAATTGCTCTTGCAGTTCAGCCGGCGTACCCACAGCCAACACCTTGGCCGCATGCATTAAAGAAATACGGTCACAGCGCTCGGCCTCATTCATAAAGTGCGTAGACAGGAAAATCGTTACGCCTTGCTCGCGGGATAACTCAAACAACAAACGCCAAAAATCATCGCGTGCTGCAGGGTCAACCCCAGAAGTGGGCTCATCAAGAATCAGCACTTCCGGCTCATGAATCACCGCGACTGCCAATGACAAACGCTGGCGTAAACCCAAAGGTAAAGCACCCGCCTGCTCATCGGTGTATTGACCAAGGTCAAAGCGTGCAATGAGGGCTTGCGCGCGTTGCGCAGCAAGGTCTTTGGGAATATCAAACAGGTGCGCATGCAACTCTAAGTTTTGCAGCACGGTCAACTCGCCATACAGCGAGAAGCTTTGCGACATAAAGCCTACCCGTTTGCGCGTGGCTAAATCATCGGCATCCACCGGCTGGCCGAGTAACCAAGCCTCACCTTCACTGGCCGGCAATAAACCCGTCAGCACCTTCATAGTGGTGGTTTTACCGCAGCCATTGGAGCCCAAAAAGCCAAAAATCTCCCCACGCTCAATCTCAAAGCTGACTTTATTGACTGCAGTAAAATCACCAAAGCGCAGCGTCAAATCGGCGGCTTGAATCGCCACCTCATGCTTTTGCGGTGCAAATGGAGTAATGGCTAATGGCTCAATCGCCGTAGCGCCAGCGCCTTGGTAATAGGTAAAAGCATCGTCCAGTTTCGCGCTTGGGGTCACACTGGCCAGCTCATGGGTCGCACCGGCAGCAATCAGGCGGCCACGGTCCATCATTAAGCAGTGTTCAAATTGCGCAGCTTCTTCCATATAGGCGGTAGCAACCAATAACGTCAGGTGCGGGCGGTCGCGACGTACTTGCTCAATCAAATCCCAAAAATGCCGGCGCGACAACGGGTCGACACCGGTGGTGGGTTCGTCCAGAATCAACAAATCAGGGTCATGAATCAGCGCGCAACACAGTCCCAGTTTTTGCTTCATACCGCCCGATAGCTTGCCGGCTGGACGATCAATAAAATCAGTCAGGTCAGTGGCCGCTAATAGGCTGGTCATGCGCACTTCACGCTCTTCACGACTTAAGCCAAATAAAGTGGCAAAGAAGCGAATATTTTCTGCGATGGATAAGTCTGGATAGAGGTTATGCCCCAACCCTTGCGGCATAAAGGCAATGCGTTGATAGAGGGTGGAGCGATGGCGACGCTGGTCAATCGGGCCACCCAACACATCCAACTGGCCACTTTGCAGGATTTTTACTCCGGAGATGAGTCCCAGCAAGCTGGACTTACCCGCACCATCGGGGCCAATCAAACCGCAGCGACTGCCGACAGGCAAACTAAAACTCACATCCTCTAACGCGACTTGCTGGCCATAGCGATGCGCAAGATTCACCGCTGTGATTGCTGCTGTACTCATGTTGCTCCAC
>JAAZCO010000192.1 GCA_012513235.1 Gammaproteobacteria bacterium | reverse complement strand
GAGCGCTGACCCGCGCAGCGTTTAGAGCAGTACTTCACTTGCGGCCAATCTTTTTCCCACTTTTTACGCCAAGTAAAAGGGCGCTGGCACACCAAGCAGATTTTTTCGGGTAAATGCTCTTTTTTCATCCGGTAACCTTTCAACCTCATCACAACACGATGCAGTACCTCTCAATAATAAGCACTGCAAAACCTATACAATCAGCTATGATGCACTGACATATTCTTATACACCAATAGTATTTGTATAACTATTGCAAAGTCTGGATACTGTCACCCCTAAATACACAAAGGCTGATTCATATGCGCTATATCATGCTGAGCTTAGTACTACTGCTGACTGGCTGTGTCTCTGTACCAGAAGGTATTGAGCCGGTTAAGAACTTTCAGGCAGAGCGTTATTTGGGGACTTGGTATGAAATTGCACGCCTGGATCATTCATTTGAGCGCGGCATGCAGCAGGTGACTGCGCAATACAGCATGCGCGATGATGGCGGTATTCAGGTGATTAACCGCGGCTTTAAAGAAGCCAAGCAACAATGGAAGCAAGCGCAAGGCAAAGCTTACTTTGTTGAAGACACGGCAACTGGCTACTTAAAAGTATCGTTTTTCGGCCCTTTCTACGGTGCTTATATCGTTTTTGACCTCGGTGAAGACTATGAATATTCACTGATCACCAGTTCTAATAGATCCTATTTATGGCTACTCTCCAGAACACCCATTTTAGATCCAGCGCAACAACAGCGCTTAATCGAGCGGATGCAAGCTTTAGGCTTTGCCACAGATCAGCTTATTTTTGTTGATCAATCAGCGAACTTAAACGCCAACAACCTCACTAACGCTACAAACTGATACCCGTACTTATATTCAAAGGTAACCTTTATGAAACAACTGCTAATTGTGGCGCACGGTAGCCGCCGTAGCGCATCCAACGATGAGATTCGCGTTCTTGCGGGTAAAATTGCCGAGTATTTAGAGTTACCCGCGCAACGTGTGCAAGTGGCTTTTTTAGAACTGGCACTGCCTAGCATTGAAACAGCGCTCAACGACTGCTTTGAAAGCGGTATTGATGAAGTTTGTGTGCTGCCTTACTTTTTAGCCTCGGGCAGCCATGTGGTCACTGATGTACCTCGCGAAATAGCTGCAGTACAAAGCAAGTGGCCTGATAAAGTTATTAAATTGCTACCCCATATTGGTGCTGCCGACGCCATGGTCAAACTGATTGCCACTGCATATTAAGCCCGACCTGCCCCAGTCATTCCTCCAATTACAGATGAAGCAGCATGGCAAATGCTGCTAGAATGCCTCTATTCTTTTTAAATGCGGCGCTAGGTCAAATTGCGGCAGATGATTTTATCGATAAATTGTCAGTTTCGTTCTGCAGTGATTGACCTACAAGCTTAGCTTTGGACTTTTAATAGGTATTGCATGACCACGACTGGGACGCTTTATATTGTCTCGGCACCCTCAGGTGCTGGGAAAACAAGCTTAGTTAAAGCATTAATCGATATTATGGCGCAGGTACGTGTGTCTGTCTCACACACCACACGTATGATACGTCCTGGCGAAGTCGATGGCGTTAACTACCATTTCACTCAACGTGACAGCTTTATTAAAATGCTGGAGCAAGGCGACTTTTTAGAACACGCCGAAGTGTTTGGCAATATGTACGGTACTTCACAAACTTGGGTCAAAGACACTTTAGCCCAAGGCTATGATTTGATTTTAGAAATTGACTGGCAAGGTGCACAGCAAGTGCGCAAATTGATGCCTGAAGCTCAATCAATCTTCATCTTACCGCCCACACATAAAGATTTACGCCAACGCCTGCATAATCGCGGCCAAGATAGCGCTGATGTGATCGAAACGCGTATGCAACAGGCCATCACCGAAATGAGCCATTATGTTGAATACGACTATATTGTGATCAATGATGACTTCGGCACTGCCCTGCAAGACTTGCTAGCGATCTTTCGCTCTAACCAATTGCGCCTTGATACACAGCAAAAACGTCACACACAACTCCTCTGTGACCTGCTACGATAGCTCTATCTGTATGATTGAGTGAGCTATGAGCTTTCTTTGTCATACATTATTTTTTAAACTGTATTTGTTTTGCACCTGCATTTGTAGGTGCCGCTATTTT
>JAAZCO010000191.1 GCA_012513235.1 Gammaproteobacteria bacterium | reverse complement strand
GCATCGGGTCTTAATGGCGCAAGCCAACTGCGGCGCGTATTTTCCAGAGTGGGTGACAGAGTCGCCCAGTCAGTGGGTGATGGATATTGCTTGGCAGACTTTGCAGCTCAATGCCTATAGCCATGTTGTGGTGGTTGAAAACCGTGATGCTTTTTATGAGTATTTTGCCTTGCATCCACAACGTTATCAGTTACCGATTCAAGCCCTGGAGGCGCTGGTGATTTACCGGGGTAATCAGGATGAAAGTAAGGGCTGTAAAGCACTGCGCGAGGCGTGTGTGGCTGAGGGTAAACCGCTGATTTACTTTGGTGACTATGACACGGCAGGCTTAAGTATCGCTGTGCATGGCGGTTATACACATATTTTACTGCCGACTGCGGCTGCACTGCTTGAGCAAGCTAATGACGTGATGCAAGAAGCTGATCAGCTTAAATATGCACAAGCCGTGACCGCTTTTGCTGAGCAGTTGCCGGACACTGATCCGCTGCGCACTGTGTTGCTGCACAATACTCAGCGCCAAAAAGGCTTACGTCAGCAAGCCTTTAGCGGTGCCTTGCAGTTGCTGGCGATTGTACGTTCAGCCAGTTGATTTGAGCCATATATTGAATTGCAGCCTCTAGTTGAGCAGCAATGCGGCTCAACTAGAGGCATTGCTGGCCTTTGCTCAAGATTAAAAGGTGACCCCAAGCGCCTTTTCGCTCATAATCAAAACTATATAATCCTATGCGGCAGTACAGCCAGGTACAACAAACAGGAGAAACACATGGGCTGGTTAAATCGTACTCTTAGCATACTTGGTATTGATAGCGCTGATGCAGTGCCGTCGCATCGTCATTATGGCGCTCCACTTCACTTGTAAACTCATTGATTCCAACACGTAGGTTTTAAACGTATGACGCTGTACTTAGCTTCCACATCGCCCAGGCGCCGCGCATTGATGGCACAAACGGATATTAGCTTCTCGGTACTGGATATCGCTATTGACGAAAGCCAGCGCCCTAACGAATTAGCCAACGCCTATGTTGAGCGCTTGGCTAAAGAAAAAGCCGAGGCTGGTTTTAATAGTGTGCAAGATGATGAGACTGCAGTTGTGCTCGCTGCTGATACTATTGTTGTGCTTGAAGATAAAGTGCTGGGTAAACCAGAAGATAAAGAACAAGCGCAAGCTATGCTACGGGCTTTATCAGGCCGCTCACATGTGGTGATGACTGCTTTTGCCATTAAAGCTAAAGATCAGATCCGAGTGCAGCGCGTGAATACCACGGTGTTTTTCCGTCCCATTACCAGTAAAGAAGTTGAATGGTATTGGCAGACCGGTGAGCAGCAAGATAAAGCCGGTGGTTACGGTATTCAGGGTAAGGGTGGTATTTTTGTCAGTACTATTTCTGGTAGTTACAGTGCCGTTGTCGGCTTGCCGCTCGCTGAAGTAATGACCGCGCTACATGGCTTGGATATCTTCCCAGAGCAAACCAACAGCGCGCTCTAGTTACCGCGCTACCTTCCTCATCGCGGGCTTAGGGCCCGCGTCGTTATTGAGCTGCAACCGCTAGTTGAATGCATAGTCTCCCAGTCTGAATACGTCTGCAACGCAAACGCATTACCTTAAGAGTTAATCTGCACTGAGCTTCAGGCTAAGAGCGCTTTAACAGTAGCTTGTCGTTAATTGGCCGAAATTTAGTCGCTGCACGAATCAAAGCAAAAGCCGTGAATTCCTCTACACCAAAGACTTCAACTTGCACTGGATGCAGCTCTTGGATGCGCTCTACTAAAATTCCAAAGTCGCCATCACCCGAGGCTAGCACCAGTGTGTCGGTTAAACCTGCAAGCTCCATGGCATCTACGGTAATACCTACATCCCAGTCGCCTTTACGGCTGCCGTCGCCACGTTGTACATAAGGTTTAAGTTTCACCTCAAAGCCAATGGCGCGTAAGATATTTTGAAATTGTCGCTGTTTTTCATCGCCGCGATCTGTGGCATAGGCAATGGCTTTAACCACCTGGCGACCGCCCGCAGCCTCGGCCCAAAACGCGTTATAGTCAAAGCCTGCCGCGAAGCTTTG
>JAAZCO010000190.1 GCA_012513235.1 Gammaproteobacteria bacterium | reverse complement strand
AGCGGCTCACGCAGATAACGCCACATCCAGCCGGTAAAATAAAACCACGCCAACATACAGCCCAAAGCAGACACGGCATAAATGCCCCAAGCCATTTCATAATCGTTTACTGTCATGATGTTTAAAACACTACTAGAGGGTTAAAAGAGGCGCATAGCATAGCGATTTTTATACTATTTAGCTTGAGTCTCAATAGTGCAACCGACACATACTCTGCACAACGTTCAGGCTACAGATTTTAAGCTGATCTATTGTGATGTTGCTGCAATGCCCACAGCACATGCTCCACCACTAACTCAGAAGGATGATCCAAGCGCGCCTTTAAAGCTTCAAGCACTGGAATGGTACTGGGCGCATTACCTAAACCTACGGCCAGATTGCGCAGCCAACGCTCATAACCGGTACGGCGCATCGGCGAGCCTTCGGTACGCTTGAGAAACTGCTCTTCAGTCCACATAAATAACTCGGCCAAAGTCACATTATCTAAATTATGTCGCGGCTTAAAATCATCCTCTTGCGTGGGCTTAGCAAAACGATTCCACGGGCACACCAACTGACAGTCATCACAGCCAAACACCCGATTACCGATCAGCGGTCGTAACTCTTCAGGAATGGCATCTTTTAATTCAATGGTCAGATAAGAAATACAGCGGCGCGCATCCAACACACGCTCACCCACAAAAGCTTGCGTGGGACACACATCCAAGCAAGCACTGCATTTACCGCAATGATCACGATCATTGGGCTCATCGATTGGCAGCGGCAAATCAATCAGCAGCTCGCCTAAGAAAAACCAACTGCCGGCCTGACGATTTAGAATCAAGGTGTTTTTACCCATCCAGCCTAAACCGGCTTTGCGCGCCAAAGGTTTTTCCATGACTGGCGCACTATCAACAAAAGCGCGATAACCAAAAGGGCCAATCTGCGCTGTGATTTTTTCTGCCAGTTGCTGCAAACGCTTGCGAATCAGTTTGTGATAATCACGTCCCAAAGCATAACGAGAAATATAAGCTTGCTCAGGCTGCGCCAGCATCTGCGCCATCTGCGTATCTTCTGGCAAGTAATCCATACGCACTGAAATCACTCGCACCGTGCCTGGCACTAACTCTTCAGGGCGCGAGCGCATCGTGCCGTGACTGGCCATATAGGCCATTTCACCGTGATAACCCGCGGCTAAATAGGCATCTAAACGCGCAGCATCTTCACCCAACTCAGTATCGGTAATGCCCAGTTGTTGAAAGCCTAATTGCCCTGCCCATTCACGAATGGATGCTGTCAAGGCCACCAGATCCAGTTGTTCAGCAGACATCGAGCGCTATCTCCAAAAAAATTGTTATACTATTACTTATAGTTTCAGACATAAGTGCAGGCAATGATGACAAATATAAAGTCGCTGCGCAGTATACATGCTGGCAATCTACCCCGCCTTGTACCTCGTGCTATGGATAGCCATAAAGGGCAACTTGGGCATGTTTTAGTGGTAGCTGGCGATCAAGGCATGGGAGGTGCAGCTTTACTCTGCGCAGAAGCCTCTTTGCGATGCGGTGCAGGCATGGTCAGTTTAGCCACTCGTGAGCAACATATTAGCGCAGCACTCAGCCGTCTACCTGAGGTCATGAGTCATGGCATAGGCACGAGTACACAATTGCGCGAACCATTAACCCGCGCCAGTGTCATTGCTGTGGGCCCAGGGCTGGGGCAATCAGCTTGGTCACGTGCATTACTCAGCTGTACAGCACACCGTCAAGTGCCACAAATATGGGATGCCGATGCCTTAAATATGCTCGCCAGCGGCGTATGTCAGCCCGCTCAACAGTTGATTATTACGCCGCATCCCGGCGAAGCAGCGCGTTTATTAAATATAAGTACCGCTCAGGTGCAATCGGATAGAAACAACGCTGCACTGCAACTCGCGCAACGTTATAATGCGGTGACTGTACTGAAAGGCCATCACACTTTAATTGCTACGCCAAACGGCGAATTATCCTGCGTTGAACGCGGCCATCCGGTGATGGCCGGTGCGGGTTTTGGTGATGTGCTCACTGGCGTGATTGCGGCTCTAGTTGCCCAAGGCTTAACCGCTTACCCTGCTGCTTGTTTAGCGGTCTGGCTGCATGCTTGTGCTGGCGAGCAATTAGCTCACGGTGGCCGCGGTGTTACTGCCAGCGATATGTGCCACAGCATTCGATACTTATTAGAGGAACACAGCCCATGTCAGGCGTAGAGTTATATATACAAGATGAAGACGCCATGACGCGTTTAGGACATGCCATAGCCACACAAACGGCTGGGCATGGGCTTATTTTTTTAGAAGGTGATTTAGGCGCCGGTAAAACGACTTTATCGCGCGGTATTGTTCGGGGCTTAGGTCATGATGGAGCAGTGAAAAGTCCTACTTTTACCTTGGTTGAGCCCTATGAGATCAACGGACTCAAAGTCTGGCACTTTGATCTATATCGTCTCGCCGATCCAGAAGAACTGGAATACTTAGGTATTCGTGACTATTTTGCCGATGACGATCTATGCCTGATT
>JAAZCO010000189.1 GCA_012513235.1 Gammaproteobacteria bacterium | reverse complement strand
ACAAAGAAGCCATTGACGCTAAAGTTGCTGCACTGTCAGAAGCGAGCGCACCATTGGCAGAAAAAATGTACGCCGAGCAAGCGCAGCAAGGTGAGCAAGCTACGGATGCAACCGGTGACGACAATAACGATGATGTTGTTGATGCTGAGTTTGAAGAGGTTAAGGATACTGATAAGAAGTAATCCTTTTAATCTAAGCCCTGCAATGACTTTAGAGTAATGCAGTGATGATTCGCCACGCGGGACTCGTTCCCGCGTTGGTGTGTCTGGCAGGTCATAAATCCGGAGTTAAAACAGATGTCAAAGCGCGATTATTATGAAGTGCTGGGTGTGGAGCGTAGCGCAACTGCTGCAGAGTTGAAAAAAGCTTACCGCCGCCTAGCCATGAAATTTCACCCGGACCGCAATCCGGATGACAAAGATGCAGAAGACAAATTTAAAGAAGCCAACGAAGCCTACGAAGTCTTATCTGACGAAGATAAGCGCGCAGCCTATGATCGTCACGGTCATGCCGGTGTTGATCCGCAAATGGGTGGCGGTGGTTTTGGTGGTGGCGGTAACTTCTCCGATGTGTTCGGCGATGTGTTTAGCGACTTCTTTGGCGGCGGTGGCGGCGGTGGTCGTGGCGGCCCGCAACGTGGCAGTGACTTGCGTTACACCATGGAGCTCAACTTAGAAGAAGCAGTACGTGGTACCACAGAAAATATTCGCATCCCAACTCAAGTAGACTGTAAGCCTTGTAGTGGTACTGGTGCGAAAAAAGGCACCAGTCCAGTCACTTGTACCACCTGTAACGGTATGGGCCAGGTGCGCATGCAGCAGGGTTTCTTTGCGGTGCAGCAGACCTGTCCACGTTGTCATGGTTCGGGCAAGATGGTCACTGACCCATGCAACAGTTGCCATGGTCAGGGTCGTGTCGAAGACGAGAAAACCTTATCGGTTAAAGTGCCCGCGGGCGTGGATACCGGTGACCGCATTCGTCTAACTGGTGAAGGCGAGGCGGGTACTTTAGGTGGTCCGTCAGGCGATTTATATGTGGTGGTCAATGTACGCCCGCATGCAATCTTCCAGCGTGATGGCCGTGATCTGTATTGTGAAGTACCGATCAGTTTTGCCGATGCAGCCTTAGGCGGTGAGTTAGAAGTGCCGACACTGAATGGTCGCGTCAAACTGAAGATTCCTGAAGGTACACAAACCAATAAGCTGTTTCGTTTGCGCGGTAAAGGCGTAACACCAGTGCGTGGCGGTGGTGTGGGTGACTTGATGTGCCGTGTCGCGGTGGAAACGCCAGTCAAGCTGGATAAGCGTCAGCGTGAATTATTAGAAGAGTTCCGTGTCAGCTTGCAGGGTGATGATTCACACTCGCCCAAGAAAAGCAGCTGGTTTGAAGGCGTAAAGCGTTTTTTCGGCGATTTGTAAAAGTGCTGTCATCATAGTGTGAGAGTGCGCTACTGATAGAGTGCACTCTGATTTAGTTAACTAGCGTGGAAGAATAACGATGCTACGAGTTGCAGTGGTAGGTGCCGCAGGGCGCATGGGTAAAACATTAATTGAAGCAGTGCGCGCGGTGCCTGCCTTGCAATTAACCGCAGCCGTTGATCGCCCAGAAAGCACGCTGATTGGTGCCGATGTTGGTGAATTGGCGGGCTTGGGTCGTGTCGGAGTAAATTTGGTCGGCGATTTGTCCAGCGTGCTGGATGATTTTGATGTACTGATTGATTTTACTCATCCGACTGTTACTTTGCATAACCTTGAAGTTTGTCGTCAGGCGGGTAAAGCCATGGTGATTGGTACCACAGGTTTTTCTGATACTGAGCGTCAGTTGCTGGTCGATGCCGGCCAAGACATTGCTATTGTCTTTGCTGCTAACTTCAGTGTGGGCGTTAACTTGTGCTTGAAGTTGCTCGATACTGCAGCGCGTGTCTTGGGTGATGATGCCGATATTGAAATTATTGAAGCGCACCACCGCCACAAGGTTGATGCACCATCAGGTACAGCTTTGCGTATGGGTGAAGTGGTGGCTGCAGCGTTAAATCGTGATTTAGCGAAAGTGGCGGTCTATGGCCGTGAAGGACAAACCGGTGCGCGTGAGCGCGAGACGATTGGCTTTGCCACAGTACGTGCTGGTGATGTGGTCGGCGACCATACTGTCTTGTTTGCTGCGGATGGCGAGCGCGTAGAAATCACCCATAAAGCGTCCAGCCGTATGACCTTTGCTAAAGGTGCAGTACGTTCAGTGCAATGGTTGGAAGGTAAATCAGCTGGGCTGTATGACATGCAAGATGTTTTAGACTTACATTGATCAGTTTGTTTGCTTCCGGTTTTTGAAAAAAACCAGTACAATCTGTTTTTAGTGTATCCACTAGAAGTGCGCCCAGATGAATTCATAAAAAGCGGAATGATGTCAACTTACGTCATTCCGCTTTTTTGCGAAAAAAATGTGTGCATACCAGTCTTAATTACGGGAGGTCTTCTTGACTAAGCCAGCCATACTCGCCCTTGCTGACGGCAGCATTTTTCGCGGCGAAGCCATTGGAATTGACGGTCAAACCGTTGGTGAGGTGGTCTTTAACACTGCCATGACCGGCTATCAGGAAATT
>JAAZCO010000188.1 GCA_012513235.1 Gammaproteobacteria bacterium | reverse complement strand
GTAACCCAGCGCGTAAATCGCTTCTGGCGTGTTGGCGACGGGGTAGAGCTTATCGGTGGCTTTGTTGACGCCGACATCGGTGGCCTGCGCGGATAAAATCACCGCGATTAATAGCTCAAAAGGTGAGCTGTAATTGAGCTCTGTTTCGGGCTTGGGATTGTCTTCTTGAAAGCGGCGGAAAATTTCATAACGTTTAGCGGCATTCATGGGGCAAACTCAATCAGGTTAATCGTGATAAATAACCACCCATGATACAGGTTTTCAGGGGCTGCTGTTTTGCCCAGAATGCTTGTGCTGCGCTGAATAGTTTGAATGCATAAAGTTGATCTTGGCTGAGCCAAGTACCTGTTTTATAACAACAAAGCTTCCATCTCGCAGATCGGTCTGTAAAATAATCAGCAAATCACATTAAATAGAGAAATGTATGCAAGAGATTAACCTAGAGACTTGGCTTGAAGAGATTAAGGCAAATTGGTTGCCTTTGTTAGTTGAGCACGGCAGTCATATTTTATTTGCCCTGCTGACCTTGGGGGCTGGTTGGTGGTTGATCAACCGAGTGGTGAAGGGCTTGGTGAGTTTTCTGCATAACCGTCATGCTGATGCGATGGTGGTTGGCTTTTTAAGCTCGCTGGTCGCCGCGTTGCTGCGCATTATGTTGCTGCTCAGTGTGGCGAGCATGATTGGCATTCAAACCACTTCGTTCTTGGCGCTGATTGGTACCGCAGGTCTGGCGGTGGGTTTGGCGTTGCAGGGCAGTTTGGCTAACTTTGCTGGTGGCGTGCTGATTCTGTTTTTACGTCCATTTCGCGCTGGCGACTACATCGAAGCACAGGGCGTGGGTGGTACGGTGGAAAGCATTTTGATTTTCCACACACTGTTGCGCACTGCAGATAACAAGGTGATTGTGTTACCCAATGGCTCGCTATCCAACGGTATAGTCACCAACTATTCACGCAAGCCCACGCGCCGTGTTGAGATTAAGGTGGGGATTGATTACACCGATGATGTGAAACATGCACGTAAGGTGCTGTTAGATTTGGCCGCAGCCGATGAGCGTATTTTGCAAGACCCAGAACCCGTGGTTTACCTTGCATCGTTGGGTGATGATTCGGTGAACTTATCCATGCGCATGTGGACTAAAAGTGCCGATTTTTGGGGTGTGACTTTCTCGTTCCACGAAGAGATGAAAGAAGCCTTTGACCGCGAAGGCATCAACTTCCCATTCCCACAACGCACCATTCATATCAATCAGCCTGAGGCGGGTGAGTGATTTGATCGAGTCGTTTTGTAGATCGCGTCTTTAGACCGACAGCGGCCTATCCAAGGGTATATTGGCACCTAGGCAATACGGCAGGGGCGTTGAACATGCCCTTGTCGGCCTAAAGGCGCGACCTGCAAGCGTTTGGGATATTATGCTTTGCACCCTGTAGGGCGGGCACTTGTGCCCGCGCAGCGATTTATCTCGCGTTACACATCCTGCTGCTGTTGCAGCCATAACTTCGCGTAATAACCATTCTTTGCGAGCAGCTCGCTATGGCTGCCACTTTCGACAATCTCACCTTGATCCATCACTAAAATGCTGTGGGCATCGCGCACTGTTGATAAACGGTGAGCAATCACCAAGGTGGTGCGCTGGTTCTTCACTGCGTTGAGCGCATCTAAAATCGCTTGCTCAGAAATGGAGTCCAGCGATGAGGTGGCTTCATCCAGAATCAATAACGGGGGGTTTTTCAGCAGTACACGAGCAATCGCCACACGCTGCTTTTCACCACCAGACAGCTTCAAACCGCGCTCACCTGCTTGGGTGGCATAACCATCGGGCAGGGTGCTGATAAAACTTGCAAGATGAGCCTGTTGCGCCGCCTGCTGCACTTCTGCTTCGCTGGCGCCGGGGCGACCGTAGGCTAGATTGTTATACAAGGTGTCGTTAAATAGCACGGTGTCTTGCGGTACCACGCCGATAACTTGGCGCAGGCTGTCTTGGGTGACGCTGCGAATATCTTGGCCATCAATGCTGATGCTGCCGCTGTTGACCTCAAAAAAGCGAAACAGCAAACGCGCTAGAGTGGATTTGCCCGCACCACTGGCACCGACCACCGCCACGGTATGTCCGGCTGGAATAGTGAAGCTCACGCCTTTAAGAATAGGGCGTTCCGGGTTGTAGCTAAAGTGCACATCATTAAACTGTACGGTGCCAGCTTGTAGGCTTAGTTGTTTGGCATCGGCAGCATCCTCAATGGCGGGTTTATCGCCGAGCAAACCAAATAGGCGCTCAACGTTCACCAGCGACTGCCGAATCTCACGATAGACAAAACCCAGCGCATTCAGCGGCACAAACAACTGAATCAAATAGGCGTTGACCATGGTGAAATCACCCAGCGTCATCTGCCCAGCAGCCACTTCACGCACGGCCATGCTCATAATCACAATCAGCGACACGGCAATAATAAAGGCTTGCCCGGTATTCAGCGCCACCATCGACAGGCGGTTCTTGAGACGGGCTTTCTCCCATTCTTCCAAACCTTGGTCATATTGCTCGGCTTCAAAGCGCTCATTATTAAAGTATTTGACCGTTTCATAGTTGAGCAAACTGTCGATGGCGCGCGAGTTGGACTGGTTATCACGGCTGTTGGCTTCACGCACAAAGGCGATGCGCCATTCGGTGACTTTAATGGAGAACACTACATAGACCACCACCGAAATTAAAATGGCAATCACATAGCTGACGTTAAACGCCACCAGCAAAATACTTGCAACCATGACGATTTCTAGCAGGGTGGGGACGATATTAAACAGAGTGAAACGCAGCAGAAAACTGATGCCCGTGGTGCCGCGCTCAATATCCCGCGCTAGGCCGCCTGTTTTGCGATCTAAGTGAAAGGCCAATTCGCGTTGGTGCAAATGCTTAAACACCCGCAGCGAGACACGGCGCATGGCGCGCTCAGCCACACGGGCAAAAATCGCATCGCGCAGTTCGCTAAATAAGGTGCTGCCAAAACGCAGCGCTCCATAAGCGCCGACCAGCAACAAGGGCGCCCAAAGCAACATCTCCACGCCGCGGTTCTGGTCCAAGTAATCGATAATGTATTTCAGCGCCACCGGTGTCGCGACCGTGGCTACCTTAGCCAACACCAGCATGCCCACCGCCAGAATCACCCGACCCCGAAACTCCGTCAGATAAGGCCACAAACCGGCAATGATTTTCCAATTGGTCTTGTGTTGTTCAGGGTAATTATTATCGGCAGAAGAGCGCACAGATGTTCCTTTCAGATCACAAAGCAGCAGAGTTTACAGTAGGGCGGGCACTTGTGCCCGCGCAGCGGTATTCCAGCCCTGATGGGTGTTTGATGTTTATGCGTTGTATGCTGCAATGGCGGGCATGAATGCCCGCCCTACGGGGGTGTGTATCCATATTTGCATGCGCATGCGTAATTCACATGTAGGGTGGGCACTTGTGCCCGCGCAGCGGTATTTCAATCCGCATATATAAAAGTAAGGAGTGCTTATATGTCTTTTTACCGACGGACCCAACAAGCAGGTGGACAATATTTTTTTACCGTGGTCAGCGAAGGACGGCGACCTATTTTGACTCAGCCAGATATCCGAACTGCTTTGCGCCAGGCTATTATCGCTGTTCGTGAAAATTATCCATTTGAAATATCTGCCTGGGTTTTGCTGCCTGATCATTTGCATACCATTTGGAAGTTACCGGAAAGCGACGCTGATTACTCTATACGCTGGAATCAAATAAAGAGACGGGTCACACATGCGTGCGAAGGTGCATATCATGATGCAACTCTATTGACTGATCGACGACGTATTAAACGACACGGAACAATTTGGCAGCATCGCTTTT
>JAAZCO010000187.1 GCA_012513235.1 Gammaproteobacteria bacterium | reverse complement strand
TACCGCGGGTGATTGGCGGGCGTTATGGCTTATCCTCGAAAGAATTTACCCCAGGCATGGTGGTGGCGATTTTTAATGAGTTGCAGGCCGCGCAGCCGAAAAATAGCTTTACTATCGGTATCTACGATGATGTCACCTACACCAGCTTAGATTGGGATGAGCATTTCCATACCGCTGCGCATAGCAAATCTGTACAAGCGTTGTTTTATGGTTTGGGCTCAGACGGTACTGTTGGTGCCAATAAAAACACTATTAAGATTATTGGTGAAACCACGGATTTATATGCCCAGGGTTATTTCGTCTATGACTCGAAAAAATCCGGTGCGATGACTGTTTCCCATTTGCGCTTTGGTCCGCAACCGATTCGTTCCACTTATTTGATTGGCGATCATCAAGCGCAGTTTATTGGTTGTCATCAGCCGCAGTTTATTGAGCGCTTTGAGATGCTGGATAAGGCCGCGCCGAATGCGGTATTCCTGCTCAATACTGCGCATCCCATTGATCAAGTCTGGGATGAGCTGCCACGTCGTATGCAAGAGCAGATACTGGAGAAGAATATTCAGGTGTACTGCATCGATGCTTATGCAGTGGCGCAACAGGCGAATATGGGTAAGCGCATCAATACCATTATGCAGACCTGTTTCTTCGCTATTTCCGGTGTGGTGCCGCGCGAGCAAGCCATTGCTTCAATTAAAGATGCAGTGCAGGCCACCTATGGCAGTAAAGGCCAGAGTGTGATTGATTTTAACTTCCGTGCGATTGATGCCACGCTGGCGAATTTGCAGCAGATGCCGGTGCCTAAAGCCGTCACTAGCACCTTTGAGCGAGCGCCCTTAGTCGATGCCGGTGCGCCGGACTTTATCAGTCGCTTTACCGCGCGTTTAATTGCCGGTGAAGGTGATCGCATTCCGGTGAGTATGATGCCCGTCGATGGCAGCTTCCCACTGGGCAGTGCGGCTTATGAAAAGCGCAAATTAGCTTTAGAGATTCCGGTGTGGGATGCCGATCTGTGCACCCAGTGTGGTAAATGCACCATGGTCTGTCCGCATGCAGCAATTCGCAGCAAATTGGTGCCGCAAGATTTAGTGGCTGCTGCACCTGAGACCTTTAAGTCCCATCAGGTGCTGGGCCGCGATTATCCGCAAGATCATGTGATGATGTATCAGGTGTCACCGGATGACTGCACAGGTTGCAGTCTATGCGTGGATATTTGCCCGATTCGCGATAAGTCCAATGCCTCGCATAAAGCCTTAAATATGCAGCCGATCGAGCCATTGCAGGCGCAAGAGCAAGACAACTGGCAGTTTTTTGAGGCCTTGCCTGAGTACGAGCGCAGCGCGGTGAAAACCACCACCATTAAAGGTGCGATGTTGATGCAGCCGCTGTTTGAGTTCTCCGGTGCTTGTGTTGGCTGTGGTGAAACTCCTTATCTGAAGCTGGCCTCGCAGCTGTTTGGTGATCGCATGGTAGTGGCTAATGCCACCGGTTGTTCCTCGATTTATGGTGCCAACCTGCCGAGCACACCCTGGACAGTCAATAGCGAAGGTCGTGGTCCCGCCTGGAACAACTCCTTGTTTGAAGATAATGCTGAGTTTGGCTTAGGTATGCGCATTGCCATTGATCAGCAGGAAATGTATGCCAAAGAATTACTCGAAGAGTTACGCGAGAGTATTGGCGGTGAGTTGGTGGATGCTTTACTCAATGCTGAGCAAAACACTGAACAAGAGATTGCTGAGCAGCGCGTGCGTGTGGCACAACTGCGCGAGCGCTTAAGTGCATTGCCCAACGAGCCGCGCGCGCAAGAGTTACTCACGGTAGCTGAGCAATTGGTCGTACGCAGCGTGTGGATTATCGGTGGCGATGGTTGGGCTTACGATATTGGCTACGGCGGGGTGGATCACGTTCTGGCTTCAGGTCGTAATGTGAATATTTTGGTGCTGGATACCGAGGTCTATTCCAATACTGGTGGGCAAACCTCCAAAGCCACGCCGCGCGGTGCGGTGGCGAAGTTCTCCAATGCCGGTAAGCCCACTGCGAAGAAAGATTTAGCAATGTTGGCCATGGGCTATGAAAATGTTTATGTGGCGAAAATCGCTTATGGCGCTAAAGATACGCAAACCCTACGTGCCTTTATCGATGCCGCCGCGCATAACGGTCCATCGCTAATTATTGCTTATTCGCCCTGTATTGCGCACGGCGTTGATTTAACCCATAACCATCGTCAGCAAAATCTAGCAGTGAAAAGTGGGCACTGGCCATTGTTCCGTTATGAGCCTGCGCGTGCGGCCAAAGGCTTGAATCCTTTGCGTTTGGATTCAGCCGCGCCCTCGATTGATTACACCGAGTTCAGTTCGACGGAAACGCGCTTTAGTATGCTCAATCGCACTTACCCTGAAGCGGCCAAGCTCTATCAACAGCAAGCGCAAGATGATGTGATTGCCCGTTTCTCCCATTACCAAGCATTGGCTGATTTACCCGGTGCTGCAGAGCTCGACACCAAGGAGTCCGGCGATGATTGATTTATCCACTGAGTATTTAGGTCTCAAACTGAAAAATCCGTTGGTGCCATCGTCATCACCGCTGACCGGTGATTTAGACAGCGCGCGCCAATTGGAAGATGCCGGTGCCAGTGCGCTGGTGATGCCGTCTTTGTTTGAGGAAAGCATCTTGGCCAGTGAAGCGGCTGCGGTACGTTTTCTACATGAGCAGGATTTGGGCTTTGCTGAAGCTAATAGCTTTTTGCCGGTGCCAGATGAGTCAGTTTATTTAAGCGAGTTGGATGAGTATTTGGCTTATATTCAATCGTTAAAAAGCAACCTGTCGATACCGGTGATTGCCAGCCTCAACGGTATCTCTACTGAGGGTTGGACCCGCTATGGTAAGCAACTGCAAGAGGCTGGCGCGGATGCTTTGGAGCTTAATGTCTATTATGTGGCCGCGGATATCTTTGAGTCGGGTGCCGAGGTGGAGGCGCGCTATCTCAATGTGTTGCGTGAGCTGAAACAGCATGTGAGCATACCCATTACCATGAAGCTGTCGTCACAATTCAGCTCGGTGGGGCATTTTGTGCGCAGCTTGCAAGAGGCGGGGGCTGAGGGCGTCTCGTTGTTTAACCGTTTTTATCAGCCGGATATTGATCTGCTGACCCGTGAAGTGGTGCCGACCATCAGTTTGTCCTCTTCTTATGAAAACCTACTGCGTATTCACTGGGTGGCCACACTGTTTGGCAAGGTGGATTTATCCTTAGCGGTCACCGGTGGTATTCATAACGCTGAAGACGCGATGAAGGCCTTAATGGCCGGTGCGGATGTCACCCATCTGTGCAGTGTTCTGCTTAAGCAAGGCCCACAAGCAGTGGCGCAGATTGAGCAGAGCATGCGTGAGTGGATGACTGAGCATGAATATGCGTCAGTGCAGCAGCTTAAGGGCAGTGTGTGTCGTGAGCGGGCCATTGATCCGAGAGCCTATGATCGTGCCAATTATGTGCAAGTGATGCACAGTCATCGAGGTGCTAAAGGGGTCTGGCGTTAATCTTTCAGGTTTAATTGAGCTCTAGTACGGTTATCCACAGAAGCTGTGGATAACCGTGTGGGTAAGTTGGTTGTAGATAGCTGCAGGGCTTATGTAGTGGGCCTGTAGCTTAGATTGGTGAAAAATCAAACGCTATAAAATACCCTTTGTAATCAACATGTTAAGCATATTTAGTCAAGCAGCTCACATTTTCTTTGAAAAAATAACAAATACAAAAGTCAACCTGTAAAATGTGGACAAGTTTATTAAAAACACCTGCGAAGGGGTTGACAGTAACCTCTGTGCAGCGTTAAAGGGTGGCCTCTAAAAAGGCCGTAAATGATGCCGATTTGCTTGCGCTGTCCGCATCTTGCTAGGCTGATGTGACACCATGTCGCAGTGCGAATGTATTAGGGGGTTGCCTCTATTGCTGATCAGCAGGACGAACTGCGCGCTAAGGTCTGGGGTGTTTACAAGCGCAGTTGGGTAAAGCGTAGTATATTAAGTGCAATATAAATTTTAATCGTTAAAGCGTAGTGCAACATGACCGTTAATCCATTTGACCCCGACCACCTTGAACAGCACGACGATGATTTAGCCGTTGCTCCAGCTAAACCAGCGTTACAACCCCCACCCATGTACCGTGTGATGATGTTAAATGATGACTTCACACCGATGGACTTCGTGGTGGAAGTGCTCGAAACCTATTTTTCTATGAATCGTGAGCAATCCACGCAGATTATGCTTGCGGTGCACCAACAAGGCGAGGCAGTGTGTGGTGTATACACACGTGATATTGCTGAAACCAAAGCGCATCAGGTGATTCAATATGCACGTGATTGCAGCCATCCATTATTGTGTGAAATAGAAAAAGACGTATAACAGACACACAATCTAAAATGAGGTGAAACCATGTTGAATTTAGAACTTGAGGTCACCCTCAATCTTGCATTTAAAGATGCACGTGTCAGTCGTCATGAATATATGACGGTTGAGCATTTATTAGTGGCCTTGCTGGATAATCGCGAGGCGGCCAAGGTGTTGCGTGGCTGTAACGTCGATCTTGATGCGTTACGTAAAGATCTGCGCACCTTTATTGATACCAATACACCTCTATTAGCTGATCGTTCTGACGAAGTGGACACGCAACCGACCTTGGGTTTTCAGCGTGTGCTGCAGCGTGCCGTGTTTCACGGACAAAGTTCAGGTAAAGAAGAAGTGGGTGGTGCCAGCGTACTGGTGGCCATCTTCAGTGAAGTCGACAGTCATGCTGTGTATTTATTAAAGCAGCATGATGTGCAGCGCTTAGATGTGGTCAGTTATCTGTCGCATGGCATTGATACTGAACGTAATCCTGCCGCGGCCGACGATGAAGAGGACAGTGATGACAGTGCGCCGAATAGCGCAGCGGCTAATCCACTGCTTGATTATGCACAAGACCTCAACGAGCAAGCGCGCCAAGGTCGTATCGATCCGTTGATTGGCCGCGAGCATGAAATCGAACGTGTGGCACAAATTCTCGTGCGCCGTCGTAAAAATAACCCATTGTTAGTCGGTGAAGCCGGTGTCGGTAAAACTGCGATCGCTGAAGGTTTGGCGCGGCGGATTGTCGATGGTGATGTGCCAGAAATTCTACTGGATAGCGTGGTCTATTCCCTTGATTTAGGGGCGCTGCTGGCCGGAACTAAATACCGTGGTGATTTTGAGAAACGCCTCAAAGCTTTGCTCAATGAGTTGCGTAAGCGTCCTCATGCGATTTTATTTATTGATGAAATCCATATGATCATTGGTGCTGGCGCGGCTTCGGGCGGGGTGATGGACGCCTCTAATTTGCTGAAGCCTTTATTATCTTCGGGCGAGATTCGTTGCATCGGCTCAACCACGTACCAAGAGTTTCGTGAGATTTTTGAAAAAGATCGCGCTTTGGCCCGTCGTTTCCAAAAAGTGGATATCAATGAGCCGTCGGTGGAAGATACCTACCGTATTTTGCAAGGCTTGCAAGAGAATTTTGAGCAGCATCATCAGATTAAATACACTGATGCAGCCTTACGCGCTGCTTCTGAGTTAGCAGCTAAACATATTAATGACCGCTTTATGCCCGATAAAGCCATTGATGTGGTTGACGAAGCCGGTGCGTTCCAGCGCTTAAAAAAGCAAGCAGACCGCGTTGAATGCATTGATGTGGCACAGATTGAAGAAGTGATTGCCAAGATTGCTCGTATTCCTGCGCGTCAGGTCAGCAGTTCTGATAAAGAACAGTTGCGTCACCTTGAGCGTGATTTACGCCTGACGGTCTTTGGTCAAGAAGCAGCGATTGATGCCTTGGCTACGGCGATTAAGTTGTCGCGGGCAGGCCTTAAGTCAGCCAATAAACCTGTGGGTTCATTCTTGTTTGCCGGCCCTACGGGTGTGGGTAAAACCGAAGTGGCTAAACAGCTTGCCAGTTCGCTGGGTATTGAGTTGATACGCTTTGATATGTCCGAGTATATGGAGCGCCATACGGTGTCGCGCTTGATTGGTGCACCGCCGGGTTATGTGGGCTTTGATCAAGGTGGTTTGCTCACTGAAGCCATCACTAAGCAGCCGCACTGCGTGTTGCTCTTGGATGAGATCGAAAAAGCCCATCCTGATGTCTTTAACTTGCTGCTGCAGGTGATGGATAACGGCACGCTGACCGATAACAATGGCCGCAAAGCGGACTTTAAACATGTGATCTTAGTGATGACCACCAACGCGGGTGCAGAGTCTGCAGCGCGAGCTTCCATTGGTTATACCAAGCAAGATCACAGTACTGACGCGATGGAAGTATTGAAGAAAAGCTTCAGTCCAGAGTTTCGTAACCGCCTCGACAGCATCATTCAGTTTGGTCGCTTAAGTCCGCAGACCTTGCAGTCGATTGTGGATAAATTCTTAACTGAGTTGCAGGCGCAACTGGAAGAGAAGCGGGTGCAGTTGGATGTCAGTGATGCGGCGCGCCGCTGGTTAGCTGAGCATGGCTATGACGCAGATATGGGTGCAAGGCCTATGGCGCGTTTGATCCAAGAGCATATTAAGCGTCCGCTCGCAGAAGCCATCTTGTTTGGTGATTTAGCTGACGAGGGTGGTATTGCGCACATTGATATGCAAGAAGATGGCTTAGTATTGACCTGTGCAAAGGAACATAGCGCAGAACCCGCTTAAGATAAGGTTGTGATGCATGCCTCTGCTGTGAGAAGAGTATTGGCATGCATCCTGCTTTATATAGGATAGAGATGGACAGACCCTGTTGATCAGTCAAAAAAATAACGTTTATGGCTACATCTACGGCTGTTGTTTTTAGATTGACCCTGCGTTTAAATTAAATGCAGTTTGCAGAGCCATTTATTCAGCGGTTTTGGGATTAATAATTATGAGTCAGCAGCCGGCAAAACATCAGATGTCAGTGCAAGCAAAAATTAACGTGGCCCTGTTGTGCGTGTTGTTTGTGGTGATGTCAGCGTCCCTGATGTTCTCTGCTAATAATGAGAAGAAGCTAGTCCTTGGGGTGGTTGAACAGCAAACCAAAGATGCTGCTGACAGCTACTTTGATAGCATTAATACCATGATGCTGACTGGAACTATGGCGCAGCGTAATGTGTTGCGCGATAAGATTTTGGCGCGCCCCGGTGTGACTGATGCACGTATTATTCGCACCGAAGCCATAACCTCAGTTTATGGTGCAGGGTACGATCATCAAGCGCCTGCTGACGAACTTGATCGCCGCGCTTTAGCCGGCGAGGCAGTGGTTGATATCTCCAAAAACCAAGATGGCCGTTTATTAACGGTGATTAATCCCATTCGAGCAGAAAAAGACTACCGCGGTACCAATTGCTTGATGTGTCACCAAGTGCCTGATAATAGCGTGGTGGGTGCGGTGCGCATCAGTTATTCACTGGCGGCTTTAGACAGCCAAGTCGAGCGCAATTTATGGACATCGGCAGGTATTCAGTTGCTGATGTTGTTAATAGGTTTAGCCGTCATTATTTTGATTGTGCGTCGCACAGTGATTCAGCGTATTAACGCCATGCGCCACACCATGGAAGCCATCGCGCGTGATGATGACTTAAGTTATAACGTGGATATTGGCGCACGCGATGAAATTGGTGCTTTGGCTTGGGCCTTTAATCGCATGATTACCAAGTTTAAACACAGCTTGCATGCGGTCTCGGATGTGACTCAGCAGCTCAATGGTGTCTCTGATCGAGTGGCAGATGTCGCCGATTCAACCCTAAAAGCTGTGGTTGAGCAACGCACTGAGACGGATATGGTGGCCTCAGCGATGAATCAAATGAGTGCTACGGTGCAAGAAGTTGCTCGCCATGCCACACAAACTGCAGAAGCCTCGCAAGGTGCCGATGATGAGTCTAGAGCGGGGGTGTTGGTGGCAGAAGAAGCCATTATCGGTATTAAAAACTTAATTGCTGAAATCGAAAGTGCTGCAGCCGTAGTGCAGCATGTAGAAAGTGATACTGCGAGTATCAGCGAAGTTTTAGATGTGATTAAAGGCATTGCCGAGCAAACTAACTTGTTGGCGCTTAATGCGGCGATTGAAGCAGCACGCGCGGGTGAGCAAGGTCGTGGTTTTGCGGTCGTGGCTGATGAAGTGCGCACCTTAGCTTCGCGCACACAAAAGTCCACTGAAGAAATTCAGCAGATGATTGAGCGTTTGCAACTTGGAGTGAAAAACGCTGTAAATGCCATGGCTGGTGCGCAAGAGCGTGCGACAACGGGCTCAATCTGTGTCGAGAAAGCTTCGCAAAGTCTGCATGTGATTGCTGCGGAAGTGGCGACTATTAATAATATGAATCTGCAAATTGCTACAGCTGCTGAAGAGCAAAGTGCGGTTGCAGAAGAGATTAATCGTAATGTCACCCGTATCAGTAATATTGCTGATAACACTTCATCGGGCGCAACACAGACGGCACACAGCAGTGAAGATTTATTACGCTTAACGGCTGAATTGCGCCGCTTAGTCAGTCAATTTAAGCTGTAAAAGCTATTCTGATGCAGGGTAAGACAAAAAAGCACGCTACGGCGTGCTTTTTTGTAGGTTGCGAATCTGTTCTTGTAATGCGCTGATGGTGCGATTGGTTTGCGCACGATAGGCATCAAAGTCAGCCAATGATGGGGCTGGCGTTGCAGCAGGAGTGGCTTTAGCTGCAGGGCGATTGTCGAGTTCGCTGCGTAAGATCAAAATGTCTTGCTGCAAGCGTGTGATGTCGTCTGTATTGGATGTGTGTTTTTGTAGTGCAGTGGTTTGGCTGCTGAGAGTGTTTAACTTGCTGTTGAGCTGCTCGATTTGCGCGAGCTGCGGTTGCTGCTCTTGTAACTTGGATGCCAGTTGCTGCAGTTGCGTGTGTTGACTGTCAATCTGCTGGCTGACATCAGTCTGTAGCTTGGTTAGAGTTTTGCTGTGTTGTGCCATGGTGGGCTCTAGCTCAGCGAGTGTTTTTTCTTGTTGAGTGAGGTTTTTTTGTTGCGCATCTAGACTGGCTTTAAAGCGCTCGCTCAACTGTGTGAGATGGGTCAGTTCACTGCTGAGCGTGTTGATGCGTGAGGCTTGCTCAGTGCTTTGCGTGAGTTGTTGTTTTTGCGTTTCTACAGCTGCACGCTCTAGGGCTTCCAAGCGTTTTTTTAATGTAGTGTTATCGTTGAGTACACTGCTTTGTGCAGCATCTACTTTGCCGGTGATATCTTGAATACGTCCGGCAGCTGCTTCGCTGGTTTTCGAGAAACTGTTTTGTGTGGCGACCAGTTGCTGTTCTAATAACTGCATGCGCTGGATGCTCCACCAGCCAAAGGCTGTGCTTGAGCAGAGAATAGCCAGAGTCAATGCAGATAAAACACCAACGCCTTTAGTGCGCTGTGGCGCCGCTGGGCGAGTAGGGTGCAAGGGGGTAGGTATATCTGTTGCTGATGTATTGAGTTGGGGTTCAATGCGTCCATTGGGCAGGCTGGATACATCGTCCAGATTATCGTCAGTGTCATTACGCATAAGCAAAAATCACTCGGTCAGGCGGTTAAACATAAATTGAGTATAGCGCAACCGCAGTTGCAGCCTTGATGTAGCACAATAGATAACCTAGCGTTGCGCAAGTTCAGTTTGTAGACCTTCAACGCCGAATAAACAGTGGTGTATATGAGTGTTGGGGCTTAAGATGCAGCGCTTTATTTTATAATAATTTGGGAGCGTACGATGAGCTTTTTTCTGGTGGGTGTGGTCGTCGTAGCGATTTTGCTTGCGGCTTGGGCAGTCAGCTTATACAACGCCTTGGTGCGCTTAAAGCATAGTGTGACTAAGGCGTGGGCCAATATTGATGTCTTGCTCAAGCAGCGCCATGAAGAACTGCCTAAATTAGTGGAAACCTGCAAGCAGTATATGCAGCATGAGCGCCAAACTTTAGAAGCGGTGATTGCTGCGCGTAATGCCGTATCCAATGCCCGTGAGCAGCATGATGTCGGTGCGTTGGGTACAGCTGAAACAGGCTTGCGTTTAGGTTTGGGCAAACTGTTTGCTTTGGCAGAAAACTACCCTGAGTTAAAAGCTAATGAAAATTTTCAGTTTTTACAGCAACGTATCAGTGCCTTAGAAAGTGCCATTGCCGATCGTAGAGAGTTGTATAACGAGGCGGTGAACTTAAATAATGTGCGTATTGAGCAATTTCCTGATGTGTTGATTGCCCGTTACTTTAACTTTGTGGCGGCTGAATTGTTGCGCTTTAGCGATGCAGAATTAGCCGATGTTGATATTAAAAGCTTGTTTGGTTAATTGTTGATGGATGGCTTTGGGCTGATTGTGACCTTGGCTGTCACTGCGCTAGCAACTTTGGGTGGCGGTTGGTGGTGTTTGCACAACCTGAAGAAAGCCCGCTATTTACTGGATACGCCCACCTCTAAAATACGCTCAGCAGCGCAAGGCTATGTTGAGTTATACGGTGTGATCGAGCCGCGTGCCGAGTCATTAGAGGGACCGCTCAGTGCTCAGCCTTGTGTGTGGTGGTCTTTTGCTATTGATGAGCAAGTGCAGAATGAGCGTAATGCCACGCGCTGGAAGAATATTGAAAAAGGTCGCAGTACAGCTTTGTTATGTTTGAGTGACGGCACCGGTGAGTGTTGGATTGATCCCCAAGGTGCGCACGTCTTACCTATGACAAAACAAGTGTGGTATGGCCAAAGTAGACACCCGTTAAAACATCAAATGCACACGCATTTCTTACGTAATTTTCTGGTTGGCAGTAAGCGTTATCGCTATACCGAGCAGCGCTTGCATGTCCATGAGCCGCTGTACGCCATCGGTGATTTTGTCACCCGTGGGCAGGGGCGTGAAGTACTTGATCTCAGCGCCACTCAAGGTGCGGTGATTCGTGAGTGGAAGGATGACTTTAGCGATTTGGTGCAACGTTTTGATCGCGATGGCAATGGCGAGCTGGATTTGACGGAATGGCAAGCCGTACGTGCAGCGGCCGAGCAGCAAGCCCTAGCAATGCAGCAAGCGCAGCAGCTTGAGCCAGCACAACATTATTTGCGCCAACCCTTAGAGGGGCGGCCATTTGTATTATCCAATTACAGTGAAGAAGATATTGCCAAGCGCTTGTATAGGCAAGCGCTGGTAGGTTTTATAGTCTGTCTGGGTGGTGCTTTAGCGGCAGCGCATATTATCAAAACGCAGTTTTAAATCAGTGCTGCTGACGCTGTATGCAGTTCTTCAAGTGCGCTCATCAGTACCTGCACTTTTTGTATGGACTCTTGGTATTCGTCGTCAATATTGGAGTCATAAACAATCCCACCGCCACCCCAGCAGCTGATGGCGCCGTGATTTGCCAGTAAAGTACGAATGGTGATGGAGCTGTCCATTTCACCGCGCGTATCGAGATAGAAAATACTACCGCAATAAATACTGCGCATGCTGGCTTCCAGCTCATTAATGATTTGCATGGCTCGACGCTTAGGTGCGCCGGTGATTGAGCCACCTGGGAAACTGCCGATCAGTACGTCCAGAGCATTGTATGGCTTGGCTAATGTGCCAGTGACGCTGCTGACCATATGGTGCACATTAGGATAGCTTTCTAGGGCAAATAACTCAGGAACGCGAATACTGCCCGGCGTGCAATAGCGGCCTAAATCATTACGCAGTAAATCAACAATCATCAGATTCTCAGCACGGTCTTTCGGGCTGGCTAATAAATCATCAGACAACGCTTGATCCTGTGCGGGAGCTGCACTGCGCGCGCGTGTACCTTTGATCGGGCGGCTTTCAACTTGGCCTTGACGTACTTGTAAAAAGCGCTCCGGCGAAAGGCTGACAATGGCTTGTTGCTGATTAACTCGGATAAAACTGGCAAAAGGTGTTGGGCAGTGTTCACGTAAACTGTTGTACGCGTGCCAAGCATCCCCTTGGTACGTGCTGTTAAAGCGCTGAGTATAGTTAACCTGATAGCAGTCACCGGCTGCAATATAGTTATGAATACGTTCGAGGTCATCACGGTAACGCTGCGCATTAATCTGCGCGGTAAAGGGGCTGTTTAAGGTAAAAGCAGCAGTGGGCTGCAGTGCAGCCGTACTCGTAAACAGACTCAGCAGCTCGCTTTGACGTTCAGCGCCTAAGCTGGGATGGCACATTAACCAGCAGCGCTGCAGTTGATGATCGCTGATCACCGCCCAGTTATACAAACCCACCGCGGCACTGGCTAAGCTTTCGTTCTGCGTGCATTGCGCTAGGCTATTGAACTCATAGGTCAGATAGCCGATTAAACCGCCGGTAAAGGGCAGTTCGATCTCTGTGGGTGCATGACACAGCGACAACTGTTGCAGCAGTGCTTGGCAGCGTTGGCGAAAGGCATCCACCTGTTCGTTGAGCTGCGGCGTAATGGTCTTTAAAGGTTGGGCGCTGAGGATATCAAAACGTCCGCGCTGGCTCACAGGGTAGCCCGAGTCCAGTAAGACTGCACCCGTTTGGGCGTGAATCCGTTGGAAGTAATACGCAGGATTAGTCTGGTAAGTGAGCGGCAAAAGCAGGCAAGTATGCATAAACACTTAAGTCACCTTCAGCCAGCATAGAGGCTGGCTGAAGGTAAAAAGCCTCGCGGTCTTATTGAGAGGGAGTGGCGGCGAATAAAGATTGTGAGAAGCGTACGCGCTCTTCAACAGTCTCTGTGATACCTTTGCGTTTTAGGTCAGCAATATGATGCTCTACGGCATGCGCGCGTAAAGTTAAACCAGCGTTGTTGGCGATCTGAATATTCAAGCCGGGACGCGCGTTAAGCTCCAGAATCAGCGGGCCTAACTCTTGGTCCAACACCATATCAACGCCAATATAGCCCAAACCACACAGCTCATAGCAGCCTGCCGACAGGTTCATAAAGCCATCCCAATCTGGCAATTGCACACCGGCAACAAAGTTGCTGGTATCTGGGTGCTTGCTGATTTTGTTATTCAACCACGTGCCTTGCAATGTCAGGCCAGTGGCCAGATCCACACCCACACCAATCGCACCTTGGTGCAGGTTGGCTTTACCGCCTGATTGACGCGTGGGTAAACGCAGCATCGCCATAATGGGGTAGCCCATCAGTACGATGACGCGAATATCCGGTACGCCTTCATAGCTGATACTTTTAAACAGTGGATCAGGCTTGACGCGGTATTCAATGAGCGCGCGGTCACGTGAGCCACCTAAAGAATATAAGCCGGTCAGAATACTGGAAATCTGATGTTCGATTTCTTCGTGACTGATGATTTTTCCGGAGACTGTTTTATAGCGATCCTCAAAGCGGTCAGCGATCACTAAAATACCGTCACCACCTGCACCCATCGCAGGTTTGATCACAAAGTCAGTACGGTCGCCGATGATTTGATCGAGCTTTTCAATTTCCTTTTCACTGGAAATAATACCGTACATCTCTGGCACATGAATGCCAGCTTCAATTGCTCGTTCTTTGGTGAGAATTTTGTCATCCACCACTGGGTACAAGCTGCGTTTATTGTACTTGAGCACATAATCGGCATTACGGCGGTTGATGCCCATAATGCCTTTGGCGTTGAGCTCGCGCCACGTTTTAATTAAACCAAACCCAAACATGGCATCAGTCCTTTAAGAAGGCTTTGAAACGGAACAACTCTGTTAGACGGTAGCCGCGGTAGCGACCCATTGCCAACATAAAGCCCACCATAATTAACAGTACCGCTGGGAAGGTAAAGATAAAGTAGTTCAGCTCCGAGATGCTCATTAAGTAATGCGCCAGTGATGCGGCAAACAAAGTACCAATGGCCACTTTAAAGGCATGACTGCCGCCGCGCTCTTCCCAGGTAATGGATAGGCGCTCAATGGTCATAGTTAAAATCACCATTGGGAACAAGGACACGGATAAGCCACGCTCTAAGCCTAACTTGTGGCTAAACAAGCTGATCACAGCAATCAGGACCACAACAAAGGTCAACACTACCGACAGCCTTGGCAGCATCTGCAGTTTGAGGTGCTCTAGATAGGAGCGCAGCGCTAAACCGAGCGACGTAATAATGGTAAACAGCACAATACCGAAGCCCAGTTGCGTTTCACGGAAGGCTAGAGCAATCAGTACAGGGGTAAAAGTACCCAAGGTTTGTAAACCGCCCAGGTTACGCAATATCAAAATAATCATCACGCCCAGCGGGATCATAATCATCACTTGGTAGGTTTGCTGAGTTTGTAGCGGTAAGCCGTACAATGAGTAGTCTAAGAAGCTTGAATCAGCATTCTCATTGCTCAATTGGGCTAAACGAATAGCGTTGATTTCACTGTTGTTGAGAGTGAAAGTGACTGCCGCTTTGCTACCACCTTCCAGTTCAATCAGAGGCTCATCACCGAGCCACCAGATCATGCGGTCAACAGGCAAACCTTGCTCGCCTGACTGCGGATTAAAGTACAGCCATTTTTCGCCATTAAAGCTGCGCAGCCACAGTTCAGGTGTTTGTGCGATATCTGCTTGCAGGCGAATGGTGTGTAGGCGCTGCATAGGTACGTGTGCAATCGATAGCAAAGTATCAATCACATCAGCCTTGCGCTCACTCGAGCTGTCGCCACCGAGCAGTAAGCGTACGTTATCATCAGCGGTGTTATTGACACGCTTAATGGTTTCACTGATAAAGGTTTCTACGTCAGCCGAGTGCTGGCGTATGGGAGCGAGCAATGCTTCAGCTGCAATTTTTTCAGCGCCGGCAACGGGCAGGGTCTCACGATAAATCGGGCCTTTAGCCTTGATCTGCTCGCCGCTATAGCGTTTGGTCATAACTAAGCGGTAATACAAAGTTTGCTTACCACTGGCGCGGCGTGCCGACCAAGTCACACGACGGTTGTCATCACGGCGGTTCACGCTGACGCCGTAATTATTGGAGATAAAGCTTTCATTGAGGCTGACATAGTCTTGATTCAGCGGCGGCACAAACATCTGCAGCTTGACTGGCTCGCGAGAATTGGCATTAAACTCAACCTTGGCATCAATGTTCCATAGGTTATCTGTTTCATCTGCTGATACAGGAATACCTAGAACGTAAATCTGATAGGCCGTGACTGATGCGCCAATAATGACACAAAGAGCGATTAGTATTTTTAAGTGCAGTGTCAAAGAACGCATGTTAATTACTCAGCAAAGGCAGTGTTGATATTTTGGGTATCGCATTGTGGTTGACCGACAGAGTATTTCAAACTGGGGTCAATCAATGCACTAAACTTCTTTAAAGCATTTGAACCTAACAGGAAAGGGTATTGGAACGTACTGCGATCGGTCAAGTTAACTTCAATTGTTCTGAGTGTACTACCCATACAAACTGACATATGTACTACCGGTCTTGGCGTGTAGCTTTTATCCTCTTCAGGATCATAGTCACCTGAGCGGCGTTTGATTTTACTGATGCGCGCCAAGGGCAGTTCAAAAGCACGTTCGTGCGCTTCATCTACCGCTAAGTAAAAACGCACCCATGACTTTCCATCACGTTTAAAACGCTCTATATCACGTGCGCTGAGTGAAGCAGTTTTCGCTCCAGTGTCGAGTTTAGCTGACATATTCATATCAATATCAGCAATATAAACATGCTCGTTTAAACCGAAGATGTTTTTTGAGTGAGTTTTTTCGTCAGCGATGCTCATGGCAGGCAATACAATTAGGCAGGTTAATAGTGCAAAAATATTAAATCTCATAGTGCTCGCAAATATCAAAGTATGAGTGTGTCCTATGCTGTAAGACTCAGGCTAGGGCGTTTGCAGCCGACCCTATTATAAAGATGGAGCATGGTGGGCAATCTATTCTAATCGCCAATCTGAGAAATAACCATGCAATCCTGTGTCTGTAGTGCTTTCGTCTGTGGCCTAGTCGCTGTACAGCATAGAGTGAGTGCGCGGGTCAGTTGACCATAAATAGCTCTATATGTTCAGTTATTCGACCTTGGTCGCAGGATTGTCGACAATGTTGCGCGGATTGTTGACAAGTACTGCGCTGGAATGTAGCTTTCAGGCATTGGTTAACTAAAGGTGTCGACACTGTGGCGGATCTTCACGATGAGACTGTGCGTATCAGCAGTGATTCTGCAACGTTATCAGAGCAGGTTTTTCGTAGCATACAAGCTGCGATTATCTGCGGTGATATTGCGCCAGGCAGTAAGATTTCAGAGCCTGAATTAGCGCGCACTTACGGTATCAGTCGTGGCCCGTTACGGGAAGCCATTCACCGCTTAGAAGGTCAGCGTCTATTAGTTCGAGTACCGCATGTGGGTGCGCGCGTTGTTGCGCTGTCGCATGCAGAGTTAATTGAGTTGTATGAAATACGTGAATCACTGGAAAGCATGGCATGTCGCTTAGCGGCGCAGCGCATGACCCTTGCTGAAGTGGATCAGTTGCGCAGTGTGCTCGATACCCATGAGCGTGATGCAGCATTTCAAGCGGGAGTGGGTTATTACCAGCAAGAAGGTGATTACGACTTCCATTACAAAATTATTCAAGGCAGTGGCAATCATATGTTGATGCAACTGCTGACAGAGGAGCTGTATCAGTTGGTGCGCATGTATCGAATTCAATATTCGACCACGCCCAACCGTCCCCAGCAGGCCTTTAAAGAACACCACGGCATATTAGATGCCATTGCCGCAGGCGATGGTGAATTAGCCGAGTTACTGATGCGTCGCCATATCGCGGCATCGCGACGCAATATTGAGCGTCATTATCTAGGTGCCAATGACACCGTCCAATCTCTACGAGGTAAATTATGAGTCGTATAACTCCAGGTCAACGCTTTCGTGATGCGGTTATCGAAGAAAGCCCACTACAAGTTATCGGTGCAATTAACGCAAACCATGCTTTATTAGCACAGCGCGCCGGCTTTAAAGCCATTTACCTGTCCGGTGGTGGTGTGGCTGCAGGTTCACTGGGTTTACCTGACTTAGGTATTACCGGCCTTGAAGATGTGCTGATTGATGTACGTCGTATTACTGACGTCTGTGATCTACCTTTGCTGGTTGACGTGGATACCGGTTTTGGCTCATCTGCGTTTAACGTTGCGCGCACAGTTAAATCTATGAGCAAAGCGGGCGCTGCAGCCATCCATATTGAAGACCAAGTGGGTGCTAAGCGTTGTGGCCACCGTCCGAATAAAGAAATCGTGACTCAGCAAGAAATGGTTGACCGTATTAAGGCTGCCGTTGATGCGCGTGAAGATGACAGTTTTGTGATTATGGCGCGTACTGATGCGTTAGCGGTTGAAGGTTTGAACTCAGCATTAGACCGTGCAGCAGCGTGCGTTGAAGCTGGTGCTGATATGGTCTTCCCGGAAGCCATTACTGAACTTGAGATGTACAAGCTGTTTGCTGAGCGTGTGAATGCACCGATCTTAGCGAATATTACCGAGTTTGGCGCCACACCACTCTTTACTGTGGATGAGCTCAGAACGGCTAATGTTGGTCTAGTGCTGTACCCATTGTCAGCGTTCCGTGCGATGAACAAAGCAGCGGAAAATGTCTATGAGGCAGTACGTCGTGACGGTACGCAAAAGAATGTAGTCGATACCATGCAAACCCGTATGGAATTGTATGATCGCATCAACTACCACGCTTTTGAGCAGAGCCTAGACGCTTTGTTTGCGCAGAAAAAAAGCTAGTTTAAAAGTTCATCACCGTAGAGTGAGAACCAATAATAAAAGTACGAGGAATAACGTGATGACTGAAGCAAAGAAAAAAGTACTCAGCGGCGCTGGATTGCGCGGCCAAATTGCTGGACAAACAGCATTGTGTACTGTTGGTAAAGAGGGCGCAGGCCTAACCTATCGTGGTTATGATGTGCGTGATTTAGCCGAGCATTGCAAAACCTTTGAAGAAGTGGCCTTTTTACTGTTGCGTGGTCATTTGCCAAGCCAGACTGAGCTCACCGCTTATTTAAAGCGTTTGCATGATATGCGCGATTTACCAGTCACGCTCAAAGAAGTACTCGAGCGTATCCCTGCTGATGCACACCCTATGGATGTGATGCGTGTGGGTACGGCGATGCTGGGTACTTTAGAGCCAGAGTTAAGCTTTGAGCAGCAGCAAGATGTAGTTGATCGTCTGCTTGCAGCGTTCCCTGCAATTTTACTGTACTGGTACCGCTTCAGTCATGACGGTGTACGCATCGATTGCATGACCAGTGAGCCTGATATTGGTAGCCACTTCTTGGCATTGTTGCATGGCAAATCGCCAAGTGCGCTGCACCGTGAAGTGATGAACGTATCTTTGATTCTCTATGCTGAGCATGAGTTTAACGCATCAACCTTTACCGGTCGTGTGTGTGCGTCAACGCTATCTGATCTGTACTCGTGCATTACTGGTGCTATTGGTTCACTGCGTGGTCCTCTGCATGGTGGTGCAAACGAAGCTGCGATGGAGTTGATCGAGCGCTTTACTTCGCCAGAAGAAGCTGTGACTGAACTCAAGGCGATGATCGCTCGTAAAGACCTGATCATGGGCTTTGGTCACGCGATCTACCGTGATTCTGATCCACGTAACGAAGTGATTAAAGGCTACGCCAAAAAGCTAGCTGATGAAGTTGGCGATACGGTGATTTACCCTGTATCCGAAGCGATCGAGAAGTTTATGTGGGATGAAAAGCGTTTGTTCCCTAACGCTGACTTCTTCCACGCTTCTGCGTACCGCTTTATGGGTATTCCAACGCCGCTGTTTACGCCAATCTTTGTGTGCTCACGCGTCACCGGTTGGGCTGCGCATATTTTTGAGCAGCGTGCTAACAACCGTATTATTCGCCCAAGTGCTGAATATACCGGTGAAGATCACCGTCCTGTACCAGCAATTGGCGAGCGCTAAGAGTTTGAGCGCTTAACGGCCAAGACCAGAACCAGCTGTGTGATTGCATAGCTGGTTTTTGTGGTTGTGCCTTGTGCGTTCCCCCGTGTTTACCTGATGGATTTAAAACGTTATGAATACCCAATTCCGTAAAAAACTACCTGGCACAGCACTCGATTATTACGATGTGCGCGAAGCGGTTGATGCCATTGAACCGGGCGCTTATGCCAAGCTACCTTACACGTCACGCGTATTTGCAGAAAACTTAGTGCGCCGCTGCGAGCCCAGTGAGCTTACGGATGCGCTGAAGCAACTGATTTATCGCAAGCGCGATCTAGACTTTCCTTGGTACCCAGCACGCGTTGTTTGCCACGATATCCTTGGCCAAACGGCGTTAGTTGACTTAGCCGGCTTGCGTGATGCTATTGCCGAGCAGGGTGGCGACCCGTCTAAAGTGAACCCTGTAGTACCCACTCAGTTGATCGTTGACCACTCCTTGGCTGTTGAGTGTGGTGGCTTTGATCCTGATGCATTTGAAAAGAACCGCGAGATTGAAGATCGTCGTAACGAAGACCGTTTCCACTTTATTGAGTGGACTAAAACAGCCTTTAAAAATGTTGATGTGATTCCTGCCGGTAACGGCATCATGCACCAGATCAACTTGGAGAAAATGTCTCCAGTGATTCAGGCGCGTGACGGTGTGGCCTTCCCAGACACCTGTGTGGGTACTGATAGCCATACTCCACACGTTGATGCCTTGGGCGTACTGGCCATTGGTGTCGGCGGTTTGGAAGCAGAAACTGTCATGCTCGGTTTGCCATCGATGATGCGCTTACCCAATATCGTTGGTGTTGAGCTGGTAGGCCAGCGTCAGCCAGGCATTACTGCAACTGATATCGTTCTGGAAATGACCGAGTTCTTGCGTAAAGAGCGCGTGGTTGGTGCGTATCTTGAGTTCTTTGGTGAAGGTGCTGCGACCCTGTCGATTGGCGACCGTGCCACCATCTCTAATATGACACCTGAGTACGGTGCAACCGCTGGTATGTTCTATATCGACCAGCAAACCACTGAGTATTTAACCCTGACCGGTCGTGAGCCAGAGCAAGTTGCCTTGGTTGAAAACTACGCCAAAGTATCAGGCTTGTGGGCGGATAGCTTAGTTGATGCCGAATATGAGCGCGTACTTAAGTTTGACTTGTCTGCGGTTGGCCGCAATATGGCCGGCCCATCCAACCCGCATGCGCGTGTTTCTACCAGCGATTTAGCTGCTAAAGGCATTGCAGGCGAGTGGACTAAAGAAGAAGGCTTAATGCCCGATGGCGCAGTGATTATTGCTGCCATCACCAGCTGTACCAACACCAGTAACCCACGTAACGTTGTGGCTGCTGCACTGGTTGCACGTAAAGCCAATGAGTTGGGCTTAGAGCGCAAGCCATGGGTGAAAACCTCCTTTGCTCCAGGCTCTAAAGTGGCTGAACTCTACCTGAAAGATGCCAACCTGCTGGAAGAGCTTGAGCAGTTAGGTTTTGGTATTGTTGGTTTTGCTTGCACCACCTGTAACGGTATGAGTGGTGCACTGGATCCTGTGATCCAGCAAGAAATCATTGATCGTGACCTGTACGCTACCGCTGTA
>JAAZCO010000186.1 GCA_012513235.1 Gammaproteobacteria bacterium | reverse complement strand
GCCAGCGGACTGCGATCGACGACAATGATATTCAGGCCGCTGTCTTTCAGCGCTAAGGCCAGCGTACTGCCGACCATTCCTGCGCCGACAATGATTAAATCTGCGTGCATATTGAAGCTCCTACTCTGCAGTGGCAGCAAGCTGCGCTGTCGATATCTGACGTCTACCGTCGGGCAAAATTGTTTTTTGCATAAGTTGCATCATGCTTTAAATCTAATCCAGAGTACTGCGCACACCGATGCCCATGGCTTGGCGTGCAAACCAGCGCTTGGCCGGCGGTAGTAAATCCAAACCTAATAAGCCTAAGTTACGCCCACCCGCCAGTAGCGGCTGCGTATTGGAAAACAAGCGCGTGACTCGATCAGAAAAGCCAATGGTCAGTTCTTGATCCAACTGCTGCGTCTGTTGAAAACGCTGCAAGGTGGCCAAATCACCAGGGGTGTTAGGGCCGCTTAAAATACAATCCGCCAGTGCAATGCTATCGCGCAGAGACAAGTTATAGCCTTGCCCTGCGACGGGGTGCAGGCTGTGTGCTGCGTTACCTAGTACTGCTAGATGAGCCCGCACTTGCTCGCTGCTTTCAATCAAGCTTAATGGATACATATAGCGACTGCCGATCTGCTCGATAGCACCAAGGCGATACCCAAAGCAGGCTTGCAGTTCGGCAATAAATTCTTTGTCAGGCAAAGCATACAGACGCTGGGCTTCATTGGGCTCGCGGGTCCAAATCAAGACACAGCGGTTATCGGATAAGGGCAGTAAAGCCATCGGGCCGTCGTCGGTAAAACGTTCAAAAGCCATACCTTGATGGGGTAATGCGGTGCTGATATTGGCAATTAACGCAGTTTGTCCGTAGGCGGTTTTGTGTGCATGAATACCTTGTTGTTCGCGCAGTTCTGAGCGACCGCCATCGGCCAAAATAGCTAGATCACAGTCGATTGTGCTGCCATCGTCCAGTTCTAGATGATAACCATCGCTTAAGGCTTGCATCTTTTCCACGCGTGCAGGGCAGCGCCATTCAATTACGTCGCTGTCGAGAGCCGCCCAGAGGCAATGGCCGAGCCAAGCATTTTCTACCACATAACCCAGCGCCGGCACGCCTTCTTCTTTAGCGTTTAAACGTGCTGCAGCAAAGCGCCCACGATCAGAAATATGTATGTCGTGAATCGCTTCAGCGCGCGGTGCAATGGCTTCCCACAGCCCTAAACGCTGATAGATTTGCTGACTGCCGTAAGATAACGCCGAGGCGCGACCGTCATAACTGGGTTGGTAGCTGTCACCGGGCGCATAGGGTTCAATCAGAATGATTTTCCAGTTGCGCTCGCGGGCTCCAGCTTGCAAAGCCAGCGCTAAACTTGCGCCGACTAAGCCACCACCAATAATTGCAATCTGCACTCGGCTCATACATTAAGCTCCTGGTTGTTGTGCTGCTGCCATTAATGCTTCAATTTCATCGATTGTTTTAGGTGCCGCATCGGTCAGAACACGGCAACCATTTTCGGTAACAACCACATCGTCTTCGATGCGCACACCAATGCCGCGCCATTGTTCAGGCACGGTTAAGTTATCCACCGCGATATAAATGCCAGGCTCGACAGTCATAGTCATGCCCACAGCGAGTTTGCGCCAAGAGCCGTTGATTTTGTATTCACCCACATCATGCACATCCAGTCCCAGCCAATGGCCGGCACGGTGCATATAAAAGGGACGGTAAGCATCGGTGGCAATTAGCTCTTCCAGTTCGCCTTGCAGCAGACCCAGCTCAAGCAAACCTGCGGTAATCACCCGTACCGTCACATCATGGGCGTCATTCCAGCAGTGGTTGGGCGAAATATACTTCATCGCCTCAAGGTTGGCTTGCAGCACAATATTGTAAATGGCTTTTTGCTCAGGGCTGAAACGGCCACTGACGGGGAAGGTGCGGGTGATATCGCTGGCGTAGCAGTCAATCTCACATCCGGCATCAATCAACACCAAGTCACCGCTGTGCAGCGGCGCATTGTTTTCGGTGTAATGCAAAATACAGGCATTTTTGCCACTAGCGACAATGGATGAGTAAGCCGGTAAGCGTGCGCCGCCTTTGCGAAACTCATAATCGAGCTCTGCTTCTAAATGATATTCAAATAAACCGTGCTTGGCGGCTTGCATGGCACGGATATGTGCGCGGCAAGAAATATCTGCCGCTTGCTGCATAGTGGCGATTTCAGCTGGACTTTTGTGCAGACGTGCTTCGTGCAGCAGTGGATCAAGCATGGCCAGTTCCGTCGGCGGCTGTGCGCCAACGCGTGCATGGCTGCGGATGGTTTTGAGCCAAGTCAGCATCTGCTGATCAAACTCAGGATGATTGCCGATGGAGTAATAGACGCGTTCACGGCCGTCCATTAATTTAGGTAAAATCTCATCCAGCTCACTGATCGCAAAAGCATCATCAGCTTG
>JAAZCO010000185.1 GCA_012513235.1 Gammaproteobacteria bacterium | reverse complement strand
ACGCTGGTTAACTTCTTGTCTTCAGCCAGTATCAATCAAGGCCGCCTGATGGCTGACCGTGACCACCTTGCCATTAACTTAAAATACACATTCTAAATAGCTTCGAGGCCATTATGTCTTATACACATACTTTAAAAAGGCTGCTGCTTGTCACAGCCGTCGGGGGCTTGCTCGCTGGTACAGCGCAGGCAGCCACTGAAGCAGAAATTCAGCGCTTGGGCAAAGATCTGACTTGCGTTGGTGCAGAAAAAGCCGGTAACGCTGCCGGTACCATTCCCGAGTGGAGCGGTAAGTGGCTGGGCGCGCCTGATCATGTTGATTTTAAAGGTACGGGTGAGCACCCGATTGATCCCTATGCCGGTGAAAAGCCTTTATTTGTGATTACTGCCGCTAACTTAGCAGAGCATAAAGATAAGTTATCCGAAGGCCAGTTAGCGTTATTTGCGAAGTACCCAGATACTTTCAACATGCCAATTTATCCATCACACCGCGATTTCCGTTTTCCGGATTCTGTGTGTGAGGTGACGTTGAAGAATGCTAAAAATGCCAAGCTTGTGGATGACGGTGAAGGCATTGATGCCACCACCGGTGGTATTGCCTTTCCATTCCCGAAAACGGGTTTAGAGTTGTTATGGACCTCGTCCTTCTTTACCTACCGTCCGTGGAGTGAAGAGTTGGTGTCGGACAACATGTATGTGTTGGCCGATGGCAGCCGCAGCCATGGTCAATTAAAATCCGCCAACTTGGCGTTGTTTCTCAAACCGGGTAATGAAGGCCCAACCACAGGTCCTTCTGCTTATTTCTTAAACCAGACCAACTTGCCGCAGCGTGATCGTGGTGAAGTTAATACCGGTCTTGAGTACTTTAACCATAAGGCCGAGCCGCGTCAGAGCTGGCGCTATGACCCAGGTACCCGTCGTGTACGTCAGGCACCTGAGTATGGCTTTGATATGCAGTTCCCCGGCAGTGGTGGCTCTATTACGGTTGACGAAGTACGTATTTTCAACGGCTCAGGTGTGCGTTACAACTGGGACATCGTTGGTAAGCAAGAAATGTACGTGCCGTACAACGCCTATGGTATTCACAGCAAAGACATCTCCTATGATGAGTTGCTGACCAAAGGTCATGCTAATCCAGAACATATGCGTTATGAGTTGCATCGCGTATGGGTATTGGAAGGTAAGCTCAAAGATGGTTACCGTCACTTGTATGGCAAGCGCCGCATGTATGTGGATGAAGACAGCATGCTGATGCTAATGGGTGAGAATTATGATGCCCGTGGTCAGTTGTGGCGTACATCGATGATTAACTACTTCTACGCCTATGAGGCGCAGACCTGGCAGGCAGGTGTGGGCTTGTACCATGATTTGTTAGCCGGCTCATACCTAGCGTTTAACCTGGTGAATGAGCAAAAGTCAGCTTATAGCTTGAATACGGGCAAGATTAAGTCCGGTGACTTTGGGCCTGAAGCAGCGCGACGCTTAGGTTTGTAAACTCTAATACGTTCGCCAGTACAAAAGCCGCCTGCTTGAATAAAGTAGGCGGCTTTTTTTATGCCAATACATTGGTTTTTTTACGACTTATGTCGTGTTTGCCAGGCGCGATGACTCTGTAGTCTATGTGCCCAACTGTGGCTGTGGCCATATTAATATGGATGTGAGCAGGTATTTTTCAAACTAGTCCATTTAGATGACGCATTGGTACAGAGGCGGGAGTACCTTGGAGTTGAGGTGAAAAGTTGTGGGTTGCAGCTCAGGCCTCACATAAGCTTATGAAAAGCGAATGTAGCGGAGGAAATAATGAAAATAAAAAAACTAACCTTTGGATGTATCGTAGCTGGATTCTTTCTGGCCCTAAGTGCCACTGTTGTGCTGACGCCAACGGGTACTTCATCTATTGCACAAGTCTGTGAGGTCAATCCTAAACAGTGTGTAATGCCACAAAATTTGTCAGCTGCTTACTTTCCCTTACAGAACTGGTAAGTGCTCAACAACGTAATAGTTGCTCGAGCTGGCATTCAAGTGTCAGTTCGAGCCTTTACGGCTTTGTTAGCATGCTGCTGGTAGCTTTGCTTGTTGATCTGTAAAGGGCAGGCAGCTCACCACACCGTTATGGTTATTAAGACAACAATAATAGACCGGACTTAATGTCCATTAACCTTGTGTAACAAGCGGGAAGCCTATGAACAACATAGAAGAGTTCCGCCACACTGTACGTGAGTGGCTGGAAGAGAATTGCCCAATATCCATGCGTGGGCTGATGCCAGCAGATGAAATGGTTTGGGGTGGACGTGAAATAGAGTTTACAAACGATGACCAGCGATTGTGGTTTGAGCGCATGCGTGACAAGGGCTGGTTTTGTCCAAGCTGGCCTGTGGAATACGGTGGAGGTGGTCTGACTCCTGAGCAAACCACGGTTCTAGAAACAGAAATGCGTAAGTTGCGTTGCCGCCCACCACAAATCAACTTGGGTATATGGATGTTAGGTCCAGTCTTGCTTGAGTTTGGTACTGAAGAACAAAAACGTGAATTATTACCGCCCATGGCACGTGGCGAAGTACGTTGGTGCCAGGGCTTCTCAGAGCCCAATGCCGGTTCTGATTTAGCGAGCCTGCAAACTGCAGCACGTGTTGATGGCGATGATCTGGTGATCAACGGCACCAAGATTTGGACCTCTTATGGTGACAAATCAGACTGGATGTATGCGCTTGTGCGCACCGGCCCGAAAGAGCCCAAACATGCCGGTATCAGTCTTATCGTCTTGGATATGAAGTCTGCTGGTGTCACACCGACACCGATTGATTTGATCAGCGGTAAGTCCAGTTTCTGCCAAGTGTTCTTTGACGATGTGCGCGTACCGAAAACGCAGTTGATTGGTGAGATCAACGAAGGTTGGGCGCTGGCCAAAGAGTTGTTAGGTCACGAACGCCGCGCTATGTCTAAGTTCAGTGAAATCAGCCTGCCAACACATTTCAGCCTACTCGAAACTTTATTTGAATACCTGCCTGAGCCGCAAGAGCATAGCGATATTGCACTCTTTCAGCGCGCCATGGCGTTGCGTATGGATGAGCATGCCTTTGAGCTGACTCAGCGTCGTTTAAATGAAGCCGCTCGTGCTCGCCAAGATATCTCCTCTATGGCGGCAATCCAGAAGCTGGTGCACAGCGAACAAGAGAAGAATAAGTTTGAAGTGTTGCTCGACGTGATGGGTCGCCGTGCCTTGGGTTGGGAAGGTTCAGCCTTCAGTGATCAGCAGCTTGCGCTGACTAACACTTGGCTGAATGCGTTTTCACAAGCGATTGCTGGGGGTACCTCAGAGGTCCAGTTAAACGTGATCTCTAAACGTGTTCTTGGGCTTCCGGAAGGAAAATAGGAGGTTTATGTGAGTCTGGTATATAACGAAGAACAACAACAACTGGACGACAGTGCGCGTGATTTTTTAGCTGCACGCTCGCCTGTCAGTGAACAACGACGCATACGAGATCAACAGCTTCCTGAAGGTTTTGATACCCAAGTTTGGCAGCAAATGCTTGAGTTCGGCTGGGGTGGTATTGCGCTACCAGAAGCCTATGGTGGCTTGGAATTTGGTTTCCAAGGTTTTGCCCCGGTGTTTGAAAATATGGGCCGCAATTTAACTGCCGCGCCTTTATTGTCATCGGTCGTGCTCTGTGCCTCATTGATTGATGAGGTTGGGACTGAAGCACAGCGTGCTGAATTACTGCCATTATTGATTGAAGGCCAGCAGCGTTTTGCTTTGGCGACCCAAGGTAAAGATCGTTTCCACCCTGAGCACTTGGATGTTGAAGTCAGCGAGCAGGGTGATGGTTTTGTGTTAGGTGGTGAAGATTTATGGGTGCCAGATGCGCAGCATGCTGATGCATTGTTGGTGGCTGGTCGTATGTCATCGGGTGAGACCGCATTATTTTTAGTGCCTGCTGATACACACGGCTTAGAAATTGAGCCCATGCATTTGCTTGATTCAAGAAATCACGCGCGCGTGTCTTTGCATGCTGTACAGCTACCTGCTTCTGCGCGCATTGGTTCGGGTGATGCGCAAGCGCAACTTGAACACGTTTTGGATCGTGGCGCTGCCTGTATTGCCGCTGAGTTACTCGGTGCGACTGCTGTGATGTTCGAAATGACCGTCGAGTATTTAAAAACCCGTACGCAGTTTGGTGCGGCGATTGGTAGTTTTCAGGCCTTACAACACCGAGCTGCATGGATGATGGTTGAGCTTGAGTTGGCGCGCAGCGCTGTAATGGCAGGTTTTGAAGCGCTCAATGATGCTGCCTGCAGTACAGAACATCGCCAGCAAATGGTCAGTTTAGCCAAATGGAAAGTGGGTGAAGCGGCGCATAAGATCAGCCGTGAAGCAGTGCAAATGCACGGTGGTATCGGTGTGACTGATGAATATGATTTGGGTCTGTATCTTAAGCGTTCGCGCGTGGCACAGGTGTTATTTGGCGACAGTGATTTCCACTGCGAGCGATACGGTCGAATGGCGCAGCAGTTGTTTGCTGAGACACATTAAAGGGAAAAACAATGATAAGTGAACAAATGAATGGTTGGCGTCAAGCATGGGGCCAGTTAATCCATGAGGCCTCACCTTTTGCCATTGTCAAAGGTGAGCAGGGTATCCCTGAGTTCTCCAAAGCCCCTCTTAATCTTGTTGAAGCCCTGCAAGCCGGTCGTGAACATGGCCCTAAACCCTTTGTGCGCTGGCAAGGACAGAGCTACACCTACAATGAGTTTTTTACTAAAGCTGACAAAATAACTGCGGCCTTACAAAAAGAGTTAGCAGTGGGCAAAGGCGATCGTGTGGCGATTGCCATGCGTAACCGTCCAGCCTGGATGATTTCCTTTATGGCAGCGGTGCAGGTGGGTGCGATTCCAGTCCCGATCAACAGTTGGAGTACCGCAGAAGAATTGCTGTATGCCATTAAAGATTGTGGCGCGCGTGTTGTATTTTGTGATCCGCAGCGTTATGAGTTACTCAAGGGTTTGAGTGATGATATTACGATTGTGGTCGCTGATGAAACACCGCTTCGTCCCGGTGATCGTAGCTGGGTGAGTATGCTCACGCATGCGCCAGAAGAAGCAGTGTTGGCCAGTCCTAACCCTGAAGATCCTGCGTTGATTTTGTACACCTCAGGGACTACAGGGCAAGCTAAGGGTGTGGTCTCCAGTCATAAGGCGGTGTGTCAGGCGCTCTATGCTTTGGATTTCCAAGGCGCGCTGGCTTATATGACTTCAGAGGAGCGGGTTCGGCCGCTGCTGGAGTCTGGTTTGCAGCCGACTATGCTCTTGGCTTATCCCATGTTCCATGTCAGCGGTTTACTCTCGCAATTTATGAGTGCGCTGCGCAGTGGTCGCCGTTTGGTGATTATCTATAAATGGGATGTGGACGACGCGATCAATACCATTCGCGATGAAAAGGTTACCCAGTTTGCGGGTGTGCCGACCATGATGCAGCAGCTCATCCATAGCGAACGATTTGCCAGTTCAGACACCGATACCTTATTTGCTTTAGGGTTGGGTGGCAGTGCTGCGTCGCGGGCCTTGCTGGACAAGTTGCTCGAGAGTAAGCCTATGGCGCTGTCGGGTAATGGTTATGGCATGACGGAAAGTAATGGTATTTGTGCTGCACATGGCGGTAATCAGTTTATGGCCTTCCCGGAGTCGGTGGGCTGGCCGTTACCGCTGGTGGAAATTATCATCGGTGACAGCCCTGATGCGCCTGTTGCTACGGGTACCAGTGGTCCGATTTGGCTGCGTACTTCAGCACTGATGAGCGGCTATTGGAATAAGCCACAGGACACTGCAGAAGTGATGAAGGATGGCTGGTTCTTTACCGGTGATGTGGGTTATCTCAATGAGCATGGCATGCTGTATATCACCGACCGCATCAAGGATATTATTATTCGCGGTGGCGAAAACATCTCTGCGGTTGAAGTAGAGCATTGCGTATGTGAGCATCCTGATGTGGATGAAGCTGCGGTATTTATGCTGCCCGATGCCAACTTTGGCGAGACAGTAGGGATGGTGGTACGTAGCGAGTCGGGTGTCACTGAAGAAAGTTTACGCACCTTTATGGCTGAGCGTTTAGCGGCCTATAAGCTGCCAGAGCGAATTTGGTTTGCACAACAGCCACTGCAGCGCAATGCCACGGGTAAGCTGAAGAAAGCCCAAGTACGCAAGGAGTTTACGGGCTTAGATTAGTAGTCTAAGAGCCTGCATCTATTTAAGGTGCAGGTTGAGTTCAAAACCCAATCACTGCTGAGTAAATGACATAAAAAAGGGCGATTTTTAAATCGCCCTTTTTTGTTGCTGTTAATCCAGTCTATAAAGCTAGTGCAGCACTAGTGCCACTGCTTAAAGCACCTTCGATATAGCCCAGCGTATCGCAGTCACCAATAGTCACGGTGCTAAAGCCGCGTGAGTTGAGGTTATCTGCCAAGCTGTGATCTGGACTGGCGCCCACTGCTAGCACTACTGAGTTAGCGGGGATGCTGTGTGCGTTACCGTCTTGATCTTGGTAGTGCACCTGGTCTTTATCGATCGAGGTGACTGCACAGTGTGTCAGCATCGGTACGTTGTGATCATTCAGGTTGTCTAGGACACGCCAGCGGCGCACAATCGACAGCTCAGCACCTAAAGAAGGGCCGGGCTCTAGCACGGTGACGTTGCGCCCGCGTTCGATTAAGAACTCAGCCAGTTCCAGTCCTACTAGGCCACCACCGACAATCACCACTTTTTTACCCAGTGGCATCCACAGCTTAGATAAACCTTGCAGTGCTTCACGACTGTTGGTCGCACCACTGAGGCTACCGGCTTTCATCATGGTGCGTTGTGTCAGCGAGAGTTTGTTTTTCGCAATCTCGTCAGCACGATCACCGGTCATCAAGCGGCGCAGTTCATCACCACTCCACACATGCTTCATATCCGCACCCGTAATACTTGGGGCATCACGTTTCGCACCCGTCGCCACAAAGACTTGATCTGCATTTAAGCTGCTGAGCAATTGCGGAGTGGCTTCGGTGTTGTAGCGAATATCAATATTTAGCGCTTTGACTTGTGCGGTGAGGT
>JAAZCO010000184.1 GCA_012513235.1 Gammaproteobacteria bacterium | reverse complement strand
TGCAAGGCAGCGTGTAATACCTTGGCCTATTCCTGAGCCGGTTCCCGTTACAATCGCCACTCGGTTTTTTAGTTTTCTCATCGTTGTTCTTTATTGTTGTTTTTAAGCTGCAATACAGTGTGCCACTCGCAAGACAAAAATAACTATTTGCACTGCATAAAGCGTAGCAGTTCTGCTAATTTAACTGAGCACAATTTCTGAATGAGAGGATGCTATGACAATAAAAATAACTCCATCTGAGCTCGCAAGCTGGTTAGTGGAGCAGTCACCTGACGCGGTGATTTACTCTGATCTGCAAGGGCACATTGGTCTGTGGAACCCTGCTGCTGCCAGCATGTTTGGTTTTTCTACTGAGCAGGCGCTAGGCCAAAGTTTAGATATTATTATTCCTGAAAAGCTACGCGCAGCACATTGGCGTGGTTTTGATGCCGCCATCGCTGCCGGTATCACTAAACACAGCGGCAAGCCCATGGCGACCAAAGCCCTGCATGCTGATGGCAGTGAGTTTTATGTGGAAATGAGTTTTGCACTGATTGTAGGTGCGCAGAATGAGGTGATAGGTACTGCCGCTTACGCGCGCGACATCACTCAGCGTTATGAAAAAGATCGTGCAGATCGCTCGCGGATGCTGGAGTTAGAAAAGCAGTTGGCTGACCTGGCTAGACCCTAAACAGTGTGCGTCATGGAGTGATATACCCAGAGCTGTGAATGAGGGTTGCTCCTGATGAGTCAAGATTGCAAAATCTAGCGTGCGAAGTTTGGCCTCTAGGTCAATATCGCGCGTGTTGCTCAATTCAAAGTCACAAAGCTTAAGATTTCCCGCATAATAGCTGACTTTTAAAGCCACTGATGTTGCTGCAAAACGCGCATTTAGCAGCCGTCAGACTAGGGGAAAGCGTGAAAAATAGTGCCTTTGGAAGTACTTTTATTGTTGCTGGTACCGCGTTAGGTGCGGGGATGCTGGCGATGCCACTGGCAACTGCAGGTATAGGTTTTGCTAGCGCCATGCTGCTATTGCTGGGGTTGTGGGTAGTGATGAGCTATACCGCATTGCTCTTAGTGGAGGCTTACCAGTACAACGATGCCAGTATGGGTTTGGGCTCCTTAACCTATAAATACTTAGGCGCATCGGGACGCTTGCTGACCAGCTTAGCCATGCCGTTTTTAATGTACTCACTGATCGCTGCGTATTTAGCCGGTGGTGGTGAGATCATTAATGAATCGTTAAATAGCTTGCTAGGAATACAGTTGCCGAGTTATTTAGGTGTGCTGCTGTTTGCCGTTATTGGCGGAGGCGTGGTGTGTTTTGGTACGCATTCAGTGGATGTGATTAATCGCTACTTATTTGCCACTAAAATCTTCTTTTTAGCCACTATGTTAATCGTGCTCTTGCCCCATGTGCAGCGGGTGAATCTATTAAGCATGCCGGTCGAGCAGGCGTTATTGTTGTCGGCTATTCCGATTGTCTTCACCTCGTTTGGCTTTCACGGCAGCGTACCCAGCATCGTTAACTATATGCAGGGTGATACCGCTAAATTGCGTAAGATTTTTATTATCGGCAGTGCGATTCCGTTACTGGTGTATGTGTTTTGGCAGCTGGCCACGCTAGGTACCATTGAGTCAGACACTTTTATCGGGATCCTGGCGGATGAAAGTGGTTTAAACGGTTTGCTGGCAGCGGTGAAAGCGGTGATGGGTGCGGCGCAAGTGGAAATGGCCGTGCGCTTATTTGCCGCTTTAGCTTTGGCGACGTCGTTTTTAGGTGTGGCATTGGGCTTGTTTGATTTTTTAGCAGACTTTTTTAAGCGTCAAAATACCATGACAGGTCGCTTACAAACAGGCGCTATAACTTTTGTGCCACCCTTGTTGTTTGCGTTGTTTTATCCAAAAGGTTTTATTTTTGCTTTGGGTTTTGCCGCTATTGCACTGGCTGTTTTGTCATTGTTATTGCCCGCTTTATTGGTGCGTCAAACCCGTAAACAACATACAGGTGGTTACCAAGTCTATGGTGGACAATTCGGCTTGCTGCTGGTGTTTGTATTAGGTTTGGGCATTATTGCCATTCAGCTTGCCATTGTGATGGGTGGCTTAGCTGCAGTGGATTAATTGTGTGACTAGGTGGCGGGTGGATGCTGGCGCAGCAGGGCCCAACGGGGTGTGCTGAGCATGCTTGGTCTGCTTACACTAAAAGCCAAAGCGCTGTTTAAAACCGCTGTTGCAGAATACCGCATCAAGTCTGTGCATTACCTAAGAAACCCCTACTTCTAAAGTGGTGGGTAGTTCATTCAAGCGTTTTGGTTTTGATCAGGTGCAAGGATCTTGCGTGACGAGGCACGTGCTGAACATGCACTGCACTAGGACTGACCGTGATGCCTTGGGCGCGCATCTGTTCTCTATTACCAGTTAATAAAGGATGCCAGTTAGGCAGGTCTTCGCCACGAAACATACGTCGATAAGTACAAGATTCAGGCAGCCAGCTATATTGGGCAACTGTCTCTGCGGTGAGAGGGTGGCAGTGGGGCACTTTTTCAAGACGGTTATGGTAATCACTGCAGCGGCTGTGCTTTATATCTAACAGTTCACAAGCAATATTAAACACCGAGACCTCATGCTCGCTGACATGGCGTACTAGGCAGCATTGTCCGCAGCCATCGCACAGCGCTTCCCATTCCTTGGTATTGAGCTCACTTAGAGCATAGTGTTTCCAAAATTCTTCGCGCACGCGGTCATGTCCTCAATTGAATATTTGCAGACTAAGTTTGCTGGCAAGCATAGCATTGAGTGTATTTTGTTGGCTTTTATCGGGATTTAGTGAGTTTTAGGCGAAGATTAATTGCTCTGGGCAAGCGTTATAACCGCTCTGCTAACGCTCACCTATCGGTGTTTTGCATTTATATCGCTTGGTGTCTACATCTAAGAGTGTTATGTGTATAAGAAGTTTTAGTCGGAGGAATAACAATGAAAAAACTACCGTTGTTTATGATGGCGTTACTGGGGTTTGCCCCTAGCGCTTTTGCAGATTGGACGCTGCTCAATGATCAGTCATCGCTGCATTATGTATCGATTAAAAGCACTGATATTGCGGAAATTAATAGCTTTAATAAGCTCGGTGGGACGGTAACTGATCAGGGTGTCGTATCTTTTGATGTGCATTTGGCCAGTGTTGATACCGGTGTTGCTATTCGTGATGAGCGCATGCAGGCGATGTTTTTTGAGGTGACACAATTTGCGCAGGCAAGCGTCAGTGGTGACGTGGACCTAGCGCGAGTGACTGCGCTGGGCGTCGGTGAAACCTATAGCGATACCATCCAATTAAAGCTGTCTTTGCATGGCGTAACACAAGACGTTAGCAGTCATGTGCAAGTGACCAAGTTAAACGCAGGTAAAGTTTTGCTCACCAGCTTAGAGCCGGTGATCCTAAATGCAGCACATTATAAATTAGCACAAGGCGTAGAAGCATTGCGTGAGATCGCCGGCTTACCAGCAGTCAGTCCTCTGGTGCCTGTGACCTATAGCTTGGTTTTTCAACAGGATTGATTGCGCTGTAGACTTGCAATAACGCTGACCTATTAGCGTGTTAATCGTATTGGATAAACACTAGCGTCACTGCGCTCTGTGTCGAGTCGATTGAACTCAACCCAGAGCGCAGTATTGTTATTGAATAAGATTTAAATGGGGTAGCGTGAGATCACTGCTAAGTCATGTCCACCTGGGATATCGGCTTTACGCACAGCCATCACTTTTGCACCTGAGCGCAAGGCGCGGCCGGTAATTTCATCGACAATGCCATAATTGACTGCGTTGCCTTCGGCCGCAAAAGAGACAGCACCGGTTTCGTCATCAATCACACCATCGACTACGCCATCAATATCCACTAGTAAGCGATCAATGCCGCCAAAAGTGGCCAAGCGAGCTGCATCGGTAATATCTGTGGTGGTGCGCTGTTGCCCTGTGCGTTGCTCGAATAAGCGATGGAAATCTTGAATTTGCTCAGCATAGTGAGCGTCAAGAATGGGACGCGCTGCGCTGGCTAAATCGGATTCACTTAAGTGCTCAGGGTTGCCAACAATCGTACCTTGTAGTGCTGGAACGACGCTCAATGAGCGAAATAATGCTTCAAGGGGTTTGGTGGTGGCTAAAATTAGAGGCAGGTCAGAGCCACTCAACACTGGGCGTAGGGCTGCATCCACTTTGCGTACAAAGCGTGCTAAATAAAAGCTTTGACCTTGAGCGCCATGGCGGTGGCCTGTGCCTGAATAATCCTTATTCGTAGCTTTACCGCCCGCCGTGGCGGCATCGGTCGGCATATGCTGCACGCTGATTTCACGCGCAGGTAAATCTGCTGATACAGCAATTAAGCGCACTGCATTTTCTGATAGCGCTAAAATATGTGCTGCATGTGGGAAGGTAGTAGCGCGCAGTAAGGGCTTGAGATGAAAGCGATCGGATACTTCAACAATATCGGTGAGCTTATTGGCCATGCGGTAGGTGCGTATTGAATCTGGAGTGGCCAAAATGGCTAGGCTATTGGCCTGATGATTCCAAAACTCCTCATCCGCAGCTAAATCAGCAAACTGCTCCTGCAATGCGGCGATTTTCTGTTTATCTAAACCGGCCGCTTCCAACTGTGCAACTGCTTTTTTGAGTAGATTGCCGAGGTTAATACGGCTCTGTTCAGTTTCACGGCTGATCGGCGTGGTGGGTAGATAAATAGAAATACATGCTTCAGAACGAACTAAGTTAAGCGCACCGATTTCGTCGGCGGTGGGCATATCGACATAGTACATAACAAGCCTCCTGCAAATTATTGAGTCTTGACTGTACCAGAACTGTACCGAATGCATAGCTGAGCTAGATCACTGGTTTATGGGGTCGAATGGTCGCGAAAAATTGAAACTTGGTGGCGATAAGTGGCTTTTTGCTACTTGATGTTTTTCACGCCCTGACATTTTGGATAGGTTGAACAGCCCCAGAATTGATTGCCAGTATGCTCTCCACGCTGCGCCGTACGTACCACCATGGGGCTGCCGCACTCAGGGCATTTTGTTTTGGCACTGTGGCGTAAGCGTTTTTTTAACTGCTTAACATGGCGGCGATCAGTAGCGCGCGAAGGTCTTAAGCGCTCTGCTTGAATCTGCTGCAGTACGTCTTGCACTTGCTGCTCTGAGAGCACCACTTCGCGAAAGGACTTAATGTAAGCAATATAGCCCATACCGCGCGTTACATTGGCTGGCAGCGGTGACTTAAAGGTACTCGCGCCGACAAAAGCGACGATTGAGTGGAGTGCGTTAGTGGGGATGTTGAGTAGAGCGTCCAGCGCTAGGATATGTTTGTAGTTCTGTCGTAAGGGGTTTTGAAAGGTAAATGTTTGCTGCGCCAAATGTTGCGTCCATTGCGCTTGGTGGGCGCCGCCACTAATCGAGCCTTTCATGTTTTTAGTTTCGACTACAAAAATGCCGAAACGCGAAATAAAAATGTGATCAATTTGTGTTGAGCCATTGGCAGTCGTTAAGGTGACATGATGCAGGCGATGGTAACTGTGGGCGGGCAAGCGCAGTTTTGCCGCAAACTTGACTAAGGCTTCACCGATCAGGCCCTTAAACCAGCGTGTTTTCAATATTCCTAGCAGCAGTAACACAGGAAATAACCACCACAGCATATTCAGCGCTGCAGTTATGGTGTGAGTGACATTCATTATTTATTCAGTGCCTAATGCCATATTAGTTACAGTTTTAGAGGGGTATAGATTGATGTGTTGGCTTGTGTGCTAAACCTCAGTGCAACTGCGCGCCTGGGGTGAAGTTGATTGCGTAAAGCAGATCTATTTTGCTTTAGAATCAATAAGATAGAAACTATTATAGCGCTAATACTGTATAAATTAACAGCCAGTATCCGCTGCTAATGTGATCGATCAATTAATAGTGCTTTGCTGTTGTTTTTAAGCAGACTCAGCGAGGGGCATTATGCTTAGGGAGAGCTTATGTGTAGTAACGGAAAAGCCACCATTCGTAGTGAAAAATTGCCAATCAAATTGTGGCTTGCTCAAGAGCAAATGGATGAGGGCGCTTTAGAGCAAGCGCGTAATCTAGCCAATCTACCTTTTGCCTTTAAACATATCG
>JAAZCO010000025.1 GCA_012513235.1 Gammaproteobacteria bacterium | reverse complement strand
TTACGGAACATACGTAACCATGCGCCATCGTCTTGCCACTCATCGGGCTTCCACGAGTTTTGCACAGCACGGAACAGACGCTCAGGGTGCGGCATCATAATGGTCACACGACCATCACGGTTGGTTAAACCAGTGATACCTTTGGGCGAACTGTTCGGGTTGGCTGGGTAACGCTCGGTCACCTTGCCATAGTTATCCACATAACGCAGACCCACACAGCCTGACACATCAGACTCCAGCATCGCATCCTGACTTGCATACTCAGCATGACCTTCACCGTGCGCCACAACCACTGGCAAACGTGAACCGGCCATGCCTTGCAGGAAGATTGACTGCGATTCTTGCACTTCAACCATCGCCACACGCGCTTCAAACTGCTCAGACTGGTTACGTACAAAACGTGGCCAGAACTCTGAACCTGGAATCAGCTCATTGAGGTTAGACAGCATCTGACAACCGTTACACACACCTAAGGTGAAACTGTCATCGCGATCAAAGAATGCTGAGAACGCATCACGCGCACGGCTGTTAAACAGGATGGATTTAGCCCAGCCCTCACCCGCACCTAAAACGTCACCATAAGAGAAACCACCGCAAGCCACTAAGCCTTTGAAGGTTTCTAAATCAACACGGCCCGCCAAGACATCGCTCATGTGCACGTCAACTGCAGCAAAACCGGCACGATCAAAGGCCGCAGCCATTTCCACGTGACCGTTGACACCTTGCTCACGCAATACTGCCACACGTGGACGCAGACCTTTTTTGATATAAGGCGCACTGATGTCCGCATTAATATCAAAGGTCAGCTTGGCCGATAAACCTGGATCTTCTTGATCCAGCAGGTTTTCAAACTCTTGCTCTGCACACTCAGCGTTATCACGCAAACGCTGAATCTGGTAGCTGGTCTCAGTCCAAGTGCGCTGCATTAAGCGACGCTCACCGGTGAAGAGGGTTTGACCAGCAAGGCTGATTTTAACTGCATCACCGGCCACTGGGCGACCAATCACGCTCACGCAATCAGCTAAACCTGCGCCAGCAAAGGCGGCTAAGACGGCATCAACATCAGCACTCAACACCTGCACTACTGCACCTAACTCTTCGTTGAGTAATGCAGCATTCGCCTGCTCAGCGCTGATATTCAGCGCATCTAAATTAATGTCTAAACCACAACGACCGGCAAAGGCCATCTCGACCACAGTAGTGAACAAGCCACCATCCGAACGGTCATGGTAAGCCACTAAACGCTGCTGCGCATTCAAGCCCTGCACCGTCTCAAAGAAGGCTTTAAGATCTTGTGCGCTATCCACATCCGGTGTGCTCTGGCCGACTTGGCTGTACACCTGCGCAAAGATTGACGCGCCTAAACGGTTTTGACCACGGCCCAAATCAATCAAGATTAAAGCGCTCTCACCTTTATCCAAACGCAGTTGCGGCGTCATAGTTTGGCGAATATCAGGCACTGGGGCAAAACCAGTGATCACCAATGACAAGGGCGAGGTCACTGACTTATCAGTACCTTCATCTTGCCAGCTGGTTTTCATCGACATCGAGTCTTTACCCACTGGGATGGTAATTCCCAGCTCGGGGCAGAGTTCCATACCTACGGCGTGCACCGTGTCATATAGACGTGCATCTTCGCCTGGGTGACCGGTGGCAGCCATCCAGTTGGCCGACAAACGAATATCAGAAATCTTATTAATGCGCGCAGCGGCAAGGTTAGTCACTGCTTCACCGACGGCCATACGGCCAGACGCTGGCGCATCTAGGATGGCGAGCGGCGTACGCTCACCCATCGCCATTGCTTCACCGACACAAGCATCAAAGCTGCTGGCAGTCACTGCGCAATCGGCGACTGGCACTTGCCACGGGCCGACAAACTGATCACGGGCCACTAAACCCGTCACACTGCGGTCACCAATGGTAATCAGGAAGCTTTTGCTACCTACGGCTGGGTGACGCAAAATACGATCTGTAGCTTCTTTTAAATCAAAGCTCGCAGCAGCGAAATCATCGGTTAATTCGGCTTCACGCGTTACCGTGCGGTGCATACGTGGCGGCTTGCCCAGTAACACATCCAATGGCATATCCACTGGCTTGTTATCAAAATGGCTATCCGCGACAGTTAGGTGACGCTCTTGCGTCGCTTCACCCACTACGGCAAACGGGCAACGCTCACGCTCACAAATCGCAGCGAAACGCTCAAGGTTCTCGGGTTTAACCGCCATCACATAGCGTTCTTGCGACTCGTTACACCAAATTTCCAGCGGGCTCATGCCCGGCTCGTCATTGGGTACATTACGCAAGTTAAAGATACCGCCACGGCCCGCATCATTCACCAACTCTGGGAAAGCGTTGGATAAACCACCCGCGCCCACGTCATGAATAAAGCTGATCGGGTTATCGTCACCCAACTGCCAGCAACGGTCGATCACTTCTTGGCAACGACGCTCCATTTCTGGGTTTTCGCGCTGCACTGAAGCAAAGTCTAAATCAGCTGAAGATGCGCCAGTAGCCATAGACGAGGCAGCACCACCACCTAAACCAATCAACATCGCTGGACCACCCAGTACAATCAACTTACTGCCAACGGCAATATCGTCTTTTTGTACGTGCTCGGCACGAATGTTACCCAAACCACCAGCCAACATAATCGGCTTGTGGTAACCGCGTACTTCAGCGCCTTGTGCAGTGTTAATCGACTGCTCAAAGGTACGGAAATAACCGGTAATGGCTGGGCGACCAAACTCGTTATTAAACGCCGCGCCCCCCAGAGGGCCTTCAAGCATAATATCCAGAGCAGTGACGATGCGATCAGGTTTGCCATACGCCACTTCCCACGGCTGGATATAGCCGGGGATATTCAGGTTCGATACGGTAAAGCCTGTTAAACCAGCTTTTGGCTTCGAGCCACGACCGGTTGCACCTTCGTCACGAATCTCACCACCGGAACCGGTTGATGCACCTGGGAATGGCGCAATCGCGGTTGGGTGGTTGTGCGTTTCAACTTTCATCAAGATATGAATGGGCTCTTGATGCGCAGCGTATTCGCCGGTGACTGGGTCTGGGAAGAAACGTCCGGCGGTAAAGCCTTCAATCACCGAAGCGTTATCGCTATACGCCGATAACACACCTTCACTGTTCATCGCAAAAGTGTTTTTGATCATCGCAAACAAAGATTTCTCTTGCGCCTGACCATCCACATCCCAGCTGGCGTTAAAGATTTTATGACGGCAGTGCTCAGAGTTGGCCTGAGCAAACATCATCAATTCAATATCGTGCGGGTTGCGACCGAGCTTTTTAAAGCTGGTCACCAGGTATTCAATTTCGTCTTCAGCTAAGGCTAGGCCTAACTCAACGTTAGCTTTTTCAAGGCTGGCAACACCGCCTTCAAGCACATCAACCACTGCCAGAGGACGTGGCTGCGCGTGACTGAATAAAGCCGAAGCTTCTTCCATAGCGCCCAGCACCAACTGCGTCATACGGTCATGCAGTACAGCTTCAATCAACTGTGCTTCAGCATCGCTGTAGTCACCAGTGATGTAGTAGGCCAGACCGCGCTCAATGCGCTCAATCTTAGCCAAACCGCAATTTTTGGCGATATCGGTGGCTTTACTTGACCAAGGTGAAATCGTGCCAAAGCGTGGAACCACTAAAAATAAGCGACCGCTTGGCTCTTGGCTTGGCACACTGGGGCCATACTTGAGTAAACGGCTAAGGACTTGGCCTTCTTCACTGCTTAACGCAGCTGAAACCTCAACAAAATGAGCAAACTCAGCGTACACAGCGCTGACAGAGGGAACCTTCTGACGTAGTTGTTCAAAAAGTTTCTCGTGGCGAAAAGCAGAAAGGGCAGGTGCGCCGCGCAAGATCAGCATCGTCGTGACAGCCTCGAAAAGTTGTATGAAATGGGGCCATATTCTAGTGCCCACAGCGATAAATAACCATCCAAATCTAGCATTTAGCTATTTATTGCCTGATACACAGCAGCGACTGTCGATTCTGAGCACACTCAGCACTGCTTTTCTTTGCTGCAATCCAATCCACTTGCGTATACTGCGCGCATGCGTTCACTGATATTAACCCCCATACGCGCCCTATTCGTTGGCTGCGTTTTGCTTTTTATGCTGATGCTGAGCAGTTGTGGTAAGCCACCCACAACTCTGGAGCGCATTCAGGAGCAAGGCATTTTGCATGTTATTACCCGCAACAGCCCCTCCACTTATTTCCAAGACCGCAACGGCGAAACCGGCTTTGAATATGAGCTGATTAAGCACTTTGCTGAACAACTGGGCGTAGAGCTTAAAATTGAAACAGCTGACAACCTTGATCAATTATTTAACAGTCTAGGCACAGAGGATGGTCCAGTGCTCGCAGCTGCAGGTTTAGTGATGAACCCGGAACGCTTAGAGAATGTGCGCTTTTCTGATTCTTATCTCGATGTGTCTTCACAATTTATTTACCACCAAAAGCATCAACGCCCCAAGCAAGCCAAGCATTTGGTCGGCAAAACCATACTGGCCCTTAAAGGCAGTATTCATGAAAACAACCTCAAGACCCTGAAACAAACAGTCCCAGAACTGGACTACGCAGTCTCTGATCAAGTGGAAAGCGTAGATTTATTACGCATGGTCGATGAGCAACAAATTGATCTGGCGCTGGTGAACTCCAATCAAGTGGCAATGAATCAAGTTTACTTTCCCAACATTCGCGTGGCCTTTACCCTGCAAGCTCATCATCCTCTGAGCTGGGCTATTGCATCGGGCGCAGACGTCAGCTTACTTAATGAAATCAATCGCTTTTTAGCCAACGCCAAACAATCAGGCTTACTCCAGCGCCTGACTGAGCGCTATTACGGACACGTGGATATTTTAGGCTATGTGGGCGCTAACGCTTTTGCTCGGCATTTACAGCAACGCCTCCCTAATTATGAAGCAAGCTTTCGCTCCGCTGCTAAAGAACATAACGTGGATTGGCGCTTATTGGCTGCCATGGGCTATCAAGAGTCACATTGGCTACCCACAGCAACGTCCAAAACGGGCGTGCGAGGTTTAATGATGCTGACCTTGCGCACCGCACAAGCGATGGGCGTCAAAAACCGCCTCGACCCCAAGCAAAGCATTCAAGGTGGTGCGCGTTATATTGCTTTATTGATGTCGCAATTGCCCGAAAGTATTTACCCAGCTGACCGCATTTGGTTTGCCTTAGCTGCTTATAACGTTGGCATGGGGCATCTTGATGACGCTCGCAAACTGACACTTGCCGAAGGGCTTGATCCAAACAAATGGTTGGACGTTAAGACTATTTTGCCTCGTTTAGCGCAAAAGCAATGGTATAGCAAAACCCGTTACGGCTATGCCCGTGGCGGCGAGCCAGTAAATTTTGTCAATAACATCCGTCGTTATTACGATATTTTAACTTGGGTCACACAACCCCAAATTGAAGGTACCAGCATCAGCAGTGGCAGCATACATATTCCAGGCTTAGCCCCGAATAACGCAGGCAGCCAACCTACTGACCCTGAGTTACTTTCTGAGTAGCAGCTTTACGGCGAGCTTTAAAAAAGCTTTTGAGTAATTGCGCTGACTCATCAGCCAGTATGCCTCCGGTTATAGTCACCCGATGATTTAAAAAACTCTGCGCAAAGAAGCAACCCTGACTCTCTACCGCGCCAGCGCGCGGCTCATGCGCAGCAAACACCACTCGCGCAATACGTGCGTGCACCATCAAGCCAGCACACATATGACAGGGCTCTAAGGTTACGTACAAGGTGGTATTGGGCAAACGATAGTTCTGCATTTGCGTCGCAGCATCGCGAATAGCCTGCACTTCAGCGTGTGCACTGGGGTCATTTAAACGAATGGGGCTGTTATAACCACGCCCAATGATAACGCCATCCTGCACTAAAACAGCACCCACAGGCACTTCACCGATAGCCGCGCCCTGCTCCGCTAAGCGTAATGCCTCAGCCATAAACAACTCATCGTCTGCGTGCTGATCATTTGATTCTTGCATGACTTCTCTCACAATAAAAAACGGCGAACCCATATCAAGGGTTCGCCGTTAAGATCTGACTCATAAAGGTGACGTTTGCTAGGTGCGTTAAATTTTACCGCATCGACCACCACAACACGAATCAGTAGGCTTGAGGATCGTTTAACGCATGCAGCAATGCAGAGAACTTAAGCCCGTGCCGCCTGCAGAATCATCTCTGCTGCTTTCTCCGCGATCATAATAATCGTCGCGCTAGGGTCACCTGTAGTAATTCTAGGCATCACTGAGCCATCCACCACTCTCAGCCCTTCGATACCATGCACTTGCAGCTTATCGTTGACCACTGCCAGTTCGTCATGCCCCATTTTACAGGTACCCACCGCTTCATAGTTGACCAAGCAGGTATCACGGAAGAATGCATCAAGTTCCTCATCACTCTGGCACTCAACACCCGGCAAATACTCGCGACCACGGTAAGGATCATAGGCCTTTTGCGCGAAAATATTCCGGGCAATGCGCACACCTTTACGCAGCACTGCAAGATCACGCTCATCAGATAAGTAATTAGCATCAATAATGGGTTTATCCATTGGATCAGCTGAACGTAAGCGTAACTGGCCACGACTTTCAGGTCGCGTTAAAATCACTAAATTCGTAACGCCATGTTCTTTGGCTGGCTTATCACTACCAGTCAAAATAGGGACTAAATAATATTTAAGATCAAGCTCACCATGCTCTTGAGTATCAGAGCGCAAGTAAGCAATGGCCTCAATACTATTACTGGCCAAAGGACCACCACGGGTTAGCAAATAGCGAATACCAGCCTTTATTTTAGTGAACTTACTGCTCACCAATTTATAATCAGTCACAGGCAAGGGGCAAGTCATTTGCACGGCAGTACCCACATGGTCATGCAGGTTTTGTCCAACACCTTTTAAGTCTACAAGCGGCTCAATACCCAACGCACGCAGATGCTCTGCATCACCAATCCCTGACAACATCAACAGCTGTGGTGACTGGAAAGTACCGCTACTGGAAATGACTTCATGCCTTGCATACGCCTTTTTAGTCTCAGAGTCCTGTTGATACTCAACACCAATCACCCGCAAACCATCAAACAGTAACTTGGTCGCATGTGCATTGATTTCGATATGCAGGTTTTCACGCCCTTTAATAGGTTTTAAGTAGGCGACTGCGGTACTGATTCGACGCCCATTTTTAATCGTGCTATCGCAGGGTCCAAACCCTTCTGGCTTAGCGCCATTGTGGTCATCGCTATACGGAAAACCTGCTTGCTGCGCGGCATCTAACCAGGCTAGCTGGGCAAGATTTTTCACTTTCGCTTGAGTCACATGCAAGGGTCCGCTAGCACCGTGAAACTCACTTTCACCGTGCTCATAACATTCTGCACGCTTAAAGTAAGGCAAGACTTCTTGATATGACCAACCTGAGTTACCCATGCTGGCCCATAGATCAAATATTTCTGGAGCGCCACGGCTATAGCACATACCGTTAATCGAACTACTACCGCCTAACACCTTACCGCGCGCATCATGTAAGACGCGGTTATTCAAATGCTTTTGTGGTGCCGTTTGATAGTTCCAGCTGTTTTTACCATTTTGCAGCAACAAGAAAAAACCTGCCGGCATATGAATCAGTGGACTGGTATCCTGACCGCCAGCCTCAAGTAACAGAACCTTGTGCTGGGGATTTTCTGACAGCCGATTTGCCAACACACAGCCTGCCGATCCCGCCCCAATTACAATAAAATCATACTCAGTTCGATTTGCCATAATTATTCTTATTTGCCTCGATCAGTTGGTGACCCTTGCCTTCCATGCAAGAAGTGACGTTTAAACTTTA
>JAAZCO010000024.1 GCA_012513235.1 Gammaproteobacteria bacterium | reverse complement strand
TAGTGGTCATTGACCCAACATCAAAAGATTCCCAACCCTCACTCGAGCGTGCTAGATGGATTGCTAACCGCTCAAAATCAGCCATTGAACTGCTGCTATGTGAATACAATTCAGCACTGGAAGGCGGCTATTTTTTTGATGATTCAGCGCAAAAGAAAGCCCGTGATGCTTTACTGGAAAACCGCAGAGAATGGCTCGAGCAACTGGCCCAACCCTTGCGTGATGAAGGGCTGCAAGTGAGTGTTGAAGTGCGCTGGGGTAAACCTTTACACAGCATGATTTTACAGCGCATTGATGAGCTCAAACCTGATCTTGTATTACGCAATGGTACCTCACATAACTTGCTACAACGCTTATTTTTCAATAACACCTCTTGGCAATTGATTCGCCAATGCCCAGTACCTTTATGGTTAGTACGTGACGGCGAATGGGCCGGCAAACGTATTTGTGCAGCACTCGACCCCGTCCACAGTTCAGATAATAGCGCTGCACTGGATCACAACTTAATACAAGCAACGACCTATTTAGCTCAGGCTCTGGGCTTTGAAGCAGACTATCTACACAGTTATGCACCACTGCCACGCACTATGGTTTTTGATGCTGAATTGGTCGCCGCGTATGACAAGTACGTCGAGCGTAGCGCCAAACAACACTTAGATGCCTTTGAAAAACTGATGGTCAACTACCCAGTTGAAAAAGCCAACCGCCACTTATTAGAAGGCTTCCCAGAAGAGAGTATCCCTGAATTCATTAAAAGTCGCGGTATCGACCTTTTAGTGATGGGTGCAGTTTCGCGCAGTAATTTAGAACACGCTCTAATTGGTAATACTGCCGAGCGCGTTTTAGAGGCCGTGCAAACCGACTTATTAGTGATTAAGCCGCAGCCTAAAGCTCAGTAATTTACAGCGCCCTGCCGTTGTTAACGCAACGGCAGGTTCATCATCCATGTCATCCATCTTACCGCACAGGAAATCACCGCATGTCTTTGCGCCGCACAAAAATTGTTGCCACCATCGGTCCAGCCAGTAGCTCAGCTGAAGTCATTGAACAGTTAATTCTGGCCGGCATGGATGTGGCACGCCTTAACTTTTCACATGGTAACGCCGACGAGCATCGAGCTCGCGCGTTACAAATTCGCGACATTGCCACTCGTTTAAACCGCCACGTGGCTCTACTGGGCGACTTACAAGGTCCAAAAATCCGTATCGCACGCTTTACCGATAAAAAAATCGAGCTGCAGGCTGGCGATAGCTTTCGCTTCTCTATTACTCATCCACGTGATGCGGGCACCCACGAAGTTGTCGGCATTGACTACCCCGATCTGGTGACTGACTGCGGTATCGGGGACGAGTTGCTGCTCGATGATGGCCGCGTAGTGATGCAAGTGGTGGCTGTTTGCGCTGATGCGCTCGATTGCCGCGTAACTATTGGCGGCCCTCTCTCCGACAACAAAGGCATCAACCGTCGTGGCGGTGGTTTAACTGCACCCGCTTTAACCGAAAAAGATAAGCACGATATTCGTTTAGCGGCTGAGTTGGACTTAGATTATTTGGCTGTATCTTTTCCGCGCGATGCCGCAGATATGAATTTAGCCCGTCGCTTATGCGCTGAAGCCAACTGCAAGGCTTGGCTCGTAGCTAAAATTGAGCGCGCTGAAGCCGTGATGAATGATGAAGCACTGGATGGTTTAATCAGCGCCAGCGACGCAGTCATGGTCGCGCGCGGTGATTTAGGTGTCGAAATTGGCGATGCTGAACTGGTCGGTATTCAAAAGAAAATCATTGCGGCTGCACGCAAACAAAATAAAGCCGTGATTACAGCAACACAAATGATGGAATCAATGATTCACAGCCCCATGCCCACTCGTGCAGAAGTGTCTGACGTGGCCAACGCCGCACTGGATTACACTGATGCAGTGATGTTGTCGGCAGAAACAGCCGCCGGCGAATACCCAGTACAAGCGGTCGCCGCCATGGCGCGCGTCTGTTTAGGAGCTGAGAAAAATCCTATTATGCGCCGCTCACATCACCGTATCGGCCAGCAGTTCGAGCGCTGGGATGAAAGCATTGCTTTAGCAGCAATGTATACGGCCAATCACTTTCCCGGCGTCAAAGCGATTATTGCACTGACGGAAAGCGGTTATACACCTTTAGTGATGTCGCGGATTCGCTCGTCGATGCCCATTTATGCTTTTGCCCCCTCACGTCAAACCCAAGCTCGTGTGGCGTTATTTAGAGGGGTATACACCATTCCTTTCGATCCAAGCGCGACCTTTTCGACCTCGGTCAGCCAAGCTGCAGTGGACGAACTGGTCAAGCGCGGTCTTGTGGAAAACGGCGACTGGGTCATTCTGACCAAAGGTGATAGCTATCATGATATTGGCGGCACTAACACCATGAAATTATTGCACGTAGGTCATATCGCTTAAGCCATACCGCACACGATCCTCAAGCTATAAGCTGCACTCGAGGGTCGTGTTGCATCTTACACTGAGCTCTTAATACCTAAGGCACTGAGCATCTGTTGCAACTGTGCTTGCGGCTCACACAGTTGTACTTGCAAATCAGGTATCTCACGACGCACCGGATAACTTTTACGCACCTGATCAAAAGCGCCACGACGCTGCTCGGCATCCCCCTGCCAACTTAAACGAAATAACGCATCATCAGCACGCGGATCATAGACGGCACGACATATAACGCGCAGTGCTTCAGTCACAGACGTGTGTGCCGCCAATTGCAGCCCCACTAAAGTTGGCGCAGGAAAGCTCGCTGTAGCTTGCTCAGCGATGGCAAAGTGACGACAAAACGCCTGATAAATCTGCTCAGTACCACGAATTTTACCGTCTAAGCTGTAACCAGCAATATGAGCGGTAGCAATATCACAACGTTGCGCCAACTCCACGTCCACTTGCGGTTCACCTTCCCAGACATCCAATACAGCACGCACATCGGTGCGTTGTGCTAAAAACGCTTTCAGCGCCTGATTATCCACTACGGCACCACGGCTGGCATTGATTAACCAGCTGCCGGTTTTAAGCATGTGTAATTGCTCAGTGCCCAGTAAATGATGAGTTGGCCACTCGCCAAGCTGAGTTAACGGGGTATGCAAACTTATCGCATCACAGCGTTGCAGTACGGTGTGCAAATCAACATAATCACCGCCTTCACGCTGCTGGCGCGGCGGATCACACACCAGTACCTGCCAACCTAAGCCGCGCAGCACATTAACCAAGCGATCACCCACCTGCCCCGCACCCACCACACCAAAGCAGCGCTGCGCCAACTCCACGCCGTCACGCTCGGCCAGCGCCAGCAAGGAGCCCAACACATAATCCACCACACCACGGGCATTACAACCTGGCGCGCTAGACCAACCAATCCCTTGCTGCTGCAGATAATCCATATCCAAATGATCAGTACCAATGGTGCAGGTACCCACAAATTTCACCTGTGAGCCTTGCAGTAACTCAGCATCAACCTGCGTCACCGAGCGCACTAATAACACTTGTGCATCACCCAACACTTGACGGTTTAAACTACGGCCCGCAACGCGGCGCACTGTGCCATGTGACTCAAAGAGTTCCAGCATGGGGATATTTTCATCAGCCAGTATGCGCACAGATCGATCCTCTTTTAAATTGAGTTAAACTGCAAGGTGCTGTAGAGCAATAAATGATAGCTACCTCACTCTAAGTGCAACATAGTAAACTATCTGCCTAGTCAGCGCGTGTACTCGTACACCTCTTACGTCGCTTCTTTCATTTTCCGCACTGCGCAGCATCTTTTGCTGTATAGGCTTATTTTCAGGCTTTTCTATGTCCACCCTATCTCGTTACCAACGTGTTTTTATTGAATGGCGTGCGCTATTAAAATTAGCAGTACCCATTATTATTGGGCAATTGGCCAATACTGCTATGGGCTTTGTCGATACAGTCATGGCCGGACGTGTCAGCCCCAATGATTTAGCCGCCGTAGCTCTGGGGAACTCCATGTGGGTGCCGGTTTTTTTATTGATGAGTGGTATTTTACTGGCAACCACAGCCAAGGTATCCCATGCGTTTGGTCGTGGTGCCGAGTTGGAAATGGGCTACCTAGTGCGCCAAGCACTGTGGCTGGGTTTTGCCCTGGGCTGTGCTTTAGGTATTGCTTTATGGAACGCAGAACCTGTATTAGCTATGATGGGTGTTGACCCTGTACTGATTGAACCGGCGATGGGCTATTTACGCGCTGTAGCCTGCGGCTTTCCTTGTGTGGCGGTGTATTTAGTCTTTCGTTGCTATAGCGATGCTTTAGGCTTAACCCGCCCTAGCATGGTGGTTGGTATTTTAGGCCTACTGCTGAATATTCCGCTCAACTATATCTTTATCAACGGTCATCTGGGCTTACCTGCCATGGGTGGTGTGGGGTGTGGCTGGGCTACAGGTTTGGTGATGCTCTTTATGATGGGCGCGATGTTCTTTTGGATACGCTGGGCGCAGTATTATAAGTCCAGTCAAATCTTTGCCCGCTTTGAGTGGCCCCATCTAGCAGCACAAAAAAGCCTACTGGCACTGGGTGTGCCGATTGGTGTCTCAATTTTTGCCGAAGCCAGTTTGTTTTCTGTGATCGCTCTACTGATTGGCGGCTTAGGTGCCAATGTCGTGGCCGGACATCAGATCGCACTGAACTTCAGTGGCATGGTGTTTATGATCCCTTACTCGCTGGCAATGGCCACCACAGTGCGCGTCGGCCAAGCTCTAGGTGCCAATCGCCCACGCGAAGCACGCTTTTCAGCGGGCGTTTCCATGGGTACTGGACTGCTGTGCGCCTGCCTCTCAGCCAGCTTTATGTTTTTACTGCGCGAACAGATTGTCAGTATTTACACTAAAGATGCAGCGGTTTTAGCGGTGGCGACGTCCTTGATTATTTACTCAGCTATCTTCCAGTTTTCTGATGCCATTCAGGTCACTGCTGCTGGTGCCTTACGCGGCTATCAAGATACACGCATTACCATGCTGATCACCTTGTTCTCTTACTGGTGTGTGGGCTTACCTATTGGCTATGCTCTGGGCTTAAGCGACTACCTGGGCTTAGCACAAGGCCCTGCTGGTTTATGGCAAGGCTTAATTGTAGGGCTCAGTTGCGCTGCGGTGCTGCTAGGTATGCGTCTGCATAAAATTGCGCGCAGAGACATTTATGCCGCACGCGATCGCAACAACAAGCTGATATCAGCATAACCAGCGCAGCACCCGACCTCTAGCGCTTGGGTAGGATGCTGCCTCAGCGCGATTTAATTAAAAATAAACCTCAACAGCCCTACTATCCACAGATTTTTTAATCTTTAACAGTCGCAAAGCCATGGCGTATGCGGCTTTAGTCAAACAATCCACAAAGCCTGTGGGTAACTCTGTGTGTAACATGCTTATAGATCCTGTTAGCAGCCATTGTGCGGGGCTTTGCTACAAACTGATGGTTTTTTCACCAACGATTATAAACCCATACAAAACAACAACTTACAAAGTCAATAGCTTATTAAGCTGTTATTAACTTAGGCTGGACTGGCCTTTAAGTAAACAACTGTATGAATGTGCACAACTTGTTTTCGGACAGTAAAAACGTAGTACATTTCAAGAGCCCAACACAACTTTATTTAAAGTATTTTACTCGTTTGCGGGTTGACAAATTAAGAGTCACCCCGCGAACATAGCGATTAACGTGCTTTAACCTGCAGCTCACCTGCACTGCGCCCAATCGCCTGCCAATCAGGACGATACATCGATTCCACCTGTGCCGGCGGTATCACATACTGTCCTGGCGTCACCGCACGCGCTAAATACAACAGGTGGCGCGTTTGTTCTGCTGGTACTGATAGCGCCGCCACATAACGATCATCACGGTACTCTTGATGTGCGATATCAGCATTGCTCATCGCCTCTTGCCACTCACGCAGCGCGCTACTGGCATCACTTAAGCTGGCTGAACTGTGCGCTAAGTTTTGATTTTCCAACTCTAAACCTGCTGGCAATAAATCCACCACCAAGGCATCCGGCACAGCTTGCGTAGCACGCACGGCTAAGTGCACTAAGATCAAGTCACCACTGCGTAGATTCTCAAGGTCCAGCGCCTGTCCCTGAGGCGTCAAATACTGACGTTCAATACTCAACACTGTGCCGCCGGCAGCTGGCGCTTGCGCAGGATAACCAGACAATTCTAAACGCTGATACAAATCGCGTTCGCTGGCGGTACTTAAACTCAAGCCCGCAGCTAATTGTTCACTACTGAGCAACTGCTGACTGCCTGCTGGCGTGATAGCTATGTGCTGTGTACCACTGCGCAACTGTGCCTGCCAGTTTGTCTCGGTACTATTGAGCTGCGCACGCGCCGCCATAAATAGGGCATTACGCTCTTGCGTGGACAAACCACTGCGCTGCTGGAGTTGGCCCGCTAAAGTAAACATACGCTGAGCCTGCTCACTGGCGGCTAAATTATACTCCTGCAGTAAAGCAAGAATCTGTGCCTGATCACGCAGTTCGCTACCAAAGTCAGCCATATATAAGTCATCACTGCGCTGCACATTTAAGCCTGCATGCAAAGCTTGCTCAGCTTTAGGCGCATCACCCATCCATTGCAGTGCTAAAGCTAAGTGCACTAAGGGTAAACCCGAGCGCGCTTGCTGGCGACGCTCAAACAAACTGCGTAATGCGCCCAGCGGTGCGCGCTTATCACGCGCCAGCACAAAACCTGCATAGGCTTGCACAGCAAAGCGCGTGCTGTCTGGTGCTTGACTGTAATCACTGTCAATTAAGTAGCCTTCTTGCACATAACGCAGCAAACGCTCTTGTGCGGTTTTAAGTGTCGCAGCCGGTACTGCAAAGCCTTGCTCACGTGCGCGCAGTAAAAAGTCGGTGACATACACAGTCGCCCAATACTCTTCACTGCCTTGCGCATTCCACATCGCAAAGCTGCCGTTATAACGCTGCATCGCCACAAGGCGCTCAATACCTAATTCAATCTGCGCGCGACGCTTTTCAGGGCTATCGTTACTGAGGCGCACGCCATCCAACTGCTGATCACTGATATACAACGCCGCCATTAAACCGCTGGTGGTTTGCTCCGAACAGCCATAGGGATAAGCATCCAGTGCCCGTAAGTGTTCAGCAATATTCAAGGGTGGACGACTGGACACACTCAACAGCGCTTCCAAGCCAGCAGATTGATAACCAGCCAAGGCTTCAGGCGGTAATTGCCAATGCTGCTCAGCATTGATTGCAGCTTGATAACTGCGACTTTGCGCAGGATATGGCGGACGCACACCAAGAGTCCATTGACGACTTAAGGGTGCTAAGTCTTCATCAGGCAACTGCATGCCCTGCACCTGCAAATGGATCTCACCCGTGCCATAACCTGCTAAAGCAGTCACTGGAATGTGCACAATCTTGCGCTGCTGCGCGGCCAATTCAACCTCAACTTGACGCGACGCTTGGGCAACAGTTAACAAGCCTCGCCCTTGCAACTGCACTGTCAGGCTTTGTGCCTGCTCGGTTAAATTGTGTAAGTCCAAGGCCACTTGGCTGTGATCACCACCGGCTAAAAAACGTGGCGCGGACAGCTCTGCCACTAAGGGCGCAGCCACTTCCAATGCCTGCTCAGCCATACCAAATTGATTGTCACTCCAGACTTGTGCGGTTAAACGTAAGCGTCCATTAAAGTCAGGGATATCAAGGCTAATCTGCGCTTGACCTTGTGCATCCAAAGTCACGGGCAGACTTTGTAAGGCTACAATATTGACCTGAGTTTGCGGGCGCTGACCACCGCTGGCTAAAGCCGCATCACCGCCAAATAACATCCGCGCTAAACGTCCATGCCCAGCCTCAATCAATTGGCCATACACATCAAACTGATCCACGCTATAACCTTTGCGTGCAAAAAACTCAGCAAAGGGATCAGGCGCGGCAAAGTTGGTGATATTTAATACTCCCACATCCACCGCCGATAACAACACCTGCACCGGCCCAGTAGCAGGCTGTCCTTGATGATCTAAAGCTTGCACTTTAACAGTCAAAGCTTGACTGGGGCGCATACGCTCTGGTGCTTGCAAGCTGACCGTCAACTCGCGCTCTTGGCGCTGTAAAGGTAAATGCAATAAACCAACCGCACGTTTGGGTGTGACCTGGGCTTGACGCTCACCTGGGCGCACCACTAAGGCGCTGATATATAAATCATGGCGCAACCAATCATCGGCAATGGGAATATCAATCTGCGTGCCTTCTTTGGGCACATTCAGCGGCTGCCACCATACAGGGCCGTCCGCCGACTCAACTAATAGATAACCACTGCCGGCTGCCGGCGCCTGAATACTAACCCGTGCAGTATCGCCATTATTGTAGGCTGGCTTATCTAAACTCAGCTTGACTTGGTCTGGACGCACAGCGCCACCGGAGGAGTTATCTTGCGCTGCATAACCAGCCCAAAAACTTAGGCTACTGACCAAGCCTGTGCTTGGGTCTTCAACTTCCACACGGTACGGCCCCCACTGCACAGGAAAACTGACCAGCGCGGTATTGCCAACAACTGTACTCACAGTTTGCTCACTCACTGTGAGCATTTTTTTATTGTAACTGTGGCTCCAACCACTGCTGTCAGAGTAATTCCAATAATAATCACGACGCTCACGAATCAAGCGTACTTTAAGCTGTGGAGCCGCCAGTTTGTCGCCCTGCGCATTGGTCAGTACCACCTCAAACTCAGGCTGACTATTGGCATCAACATCCTCACCTTGGTAAGCCCCACGCACACCCGGTAACTGCGCTGCTGGCCATACCGGTTGCAAGACTCGGCGCGTCACCGGACGACCCGCTGACTCCAACACACTCGCCTGCACAATAATATTCAGCGGTGACTTGGCTTGCTGCCACTGACTGTCCAGCTCAATCTGCGCCACACCCTGCTCATCTAAAACAAATTCGTCCAAATCAATCTCTTGATTGAGCGATTCATCATCCGCTAAACCAAACTGAAAGCCTGGCAAAGCGCTGACCGCATCACGCAACGGACGCACATACAACTGTCCAGTCACGCGATTACCCGCTGCCGGTGCGCCGTATAAATAACGCCCCGCAACCGCGACACTCAAGGCATCTTGCGGTTTAATGGGTGTCGGGTTAGCCTGTAAATCTAAAGCTAAGCGCTCAGGTAAAAAGTCCTCCACTAAAACATCGTAGACCTGCTTAATCCCACCGCCTAAATCAAAGAATAATTGCCAACGCCCCGTTGGAGCATTGGCACCAATGGGTAGTTGATACTGATAAAAGCCTTCGGCATTGGCCTGCCAAACAAACTGGCGACTGACTTGCTGATCGGGCCGGCGCACTTCCACTTTAATAGGCTGGGCTGCAACTTTTTGACCATCACCATCACGCAATAAAGCATTGAGCAAGACCGTTTCACCCGGGCGATACAAATCACGCGGACCAAACACAAACAACTGCAAGGCCTGCCCCACCGGTCCCTCAATCGCAAACTCAGCTAAATCTAAGCTTGCCGTATTTAAACGTAAAAAACTGGTGTGCTGACCGTGCTGAGCGACTAACACATCAGCTTTATCCGTGACCGGTAACTGGGCGTGACCTTGCTTATCCGTTTTTGCTGATGCCAACAGTTGGCCTTTCTTATCCAGCAAGCGCAAATCAATGGCCTCTAAGGCAATGCCGTTTGATAGTGCTTGAGTGAACACATCCATCTGCTGATGAAAACGGTGTACCGATAAACCAATATCACTGATGGAAAACACTGTGGCCGGCTGCGAGTAATTATAAGTGCCCGACTCACGCATCACCGCCAAATACACCCCTGCTTCATGCAAAGCCTGAATGGGTTTAATCGGTAACTGTAAAGTTTCGCGAGTGTTTTTCGCTGGGTTTAACTCAAAGCGTGCGCTATGCACTAAATCAGCTAAAGGTAGTAGTTCACGGGACTCCCAGGTTTCTAAGCTGCTATTGCGTCCCCACTGGGCTAAAAACTGCGGCAAAGTACTGGGTTTAATGCGAAAAAACTCAACATCCACTTGAGCCACGTTTAACGCTAAAACAGGCAAACCCTGGCTAAACTCCGCCGGCAATAGAGAGCCACGACTGGCAAAGCCCACTGAAGGCTGTAAATCTCGCGTCGTAATTTTTGAGCTATGGTCTTGCGCTAACTGCGCTTGATTGACTGCAACTAATCCAGCATCAACACTGATAATCAACTGACGATTGGGTGGAATATGGCGCATGCGCAATTCTAATAAATCATCGCTCAGCTCCCATGCACCATCGAGCTTGCCACTTTTACTATCAACCACATGCACTTTTTGCGCAAAGTTTTGCTCAGGCTCAAGCGGTACAGAAAAAGTCAGCGATAAGACACTGGCACCCTCTTGCTCAATTTCTGAGACATCCACTACTTGCAAGGCTTGGTCTTGATACAACTGAGCCAGTTGCTCAGGGCTGGTACGCTCTTGCAACACAGGAATCACTTCGGTATTAATTACAGGCGGCACCGATTCAGGCTGCTGCTCATTTGAATCGCACGCTGCCAGCATCATAATCAATAGCGTACCGATAAGTCCCTTGCGCCACATAGCTCACTCCAGTATTCGTTAAGTCATGGGTTGCACTATAAACGACTGCTAGCAGCCATGCAGCACCAGTGTAAAAAAGCAATATCATGCTGCACTACAGTTATGCACACAAGCTGTGGATAACTGTGTGCATAATATGTTTGAACATCATCCCAGCACCATAGATGCTTAAGCACCGCTCTATTGGTTATTTTTCAACCAATGCCAAACATACTATACTTTCAAGCAGCCAAACAGGTCTGATCCCCTAGAAGATTAGTCAACTGCAGACTACACTGTAAATAGCTTGGTATAAGAGCCTACCAAGTATGTGTTAAATACGGCTAATCATAACTTCTTATTGAAAGAGCCATTGAGCTTGCTAGAATGCGCCAACGATCTGATAAGGCATCACATGAAACGATTTAATTTACGTAACGAAATTTTATTGCAGTTAGTCGAATCCGCTCAGGACGGGATTGTTGTTGCCGAAAAAGAAGGAGACGACACCATTTTGGTTTACGTCAATCCGGCTTTTGAGCAATTAACAGGCTATAACGCAGAAGAAATTCTGTATCAAGATTGCCGTTTCTTGCAGGGTGAAGATACCAATGTCGCATCAGTCAAAGTGATTCGCGAAGCTATTACTGACGAAACACCGGTACGCACTATCCTAAAAAATTATCGCAAAGATGGTTCAATTTTTTGGAATGAACTCAGTGTGACGCCCTTTTTTGATGAAGTGGATCAAATCACTTACTACATTGGTATTCAAAAGGATGTAACCACGCAAGTTGAGCTGTCTTTAGAGCTTGAAGCTGCACGTGAGACGATTGCACGCCTGAACGCACAGCTGGCTCAACACTCATAAGTTGAGCGGCGTAAACCAACGCTCTGCAACACGCAACTCACAATTGACGCTTGGCGGTTGTACATGGGTTAAAGTGTCATTACCAAAAACCCAAGTGCGCATCGATGCGTATTTCTTAAAGCATGCACTCCACTGCGCTGTGGCTGTAGCTTGCTCATCAACAAAAAGTACCGCTTGAATCGATAAAGCCCGCGCCGACATTAAACTTTGCTCAAGCGTGCACTGATGATTGAGTTCAATGGGTTGATAACCTTGCTCAAAACAAAACAGTGCGACCAACTGAGCTAAATATTCTGGCGTTTGCGCCGTTGTTTGCACAACAATACGCTGACTGGGTAACACCGGCTGGCTGTATAAGCTGTGTAAGCGCACCTGTAAACGTCGAGCTATACTGCTGCGCCAAAATGCCAGCACTACAGACGGATGCTCACACTCCTGCAATGGCTGCTCAACCTCTATTAATAATGCATAAATAGCACCCAAGCTATGGTCGGCAAATAAGCGATCGAGTAAACGCTCTAATGCTTGCACTGATAACTGCATCGCCGTTTGCGCTAAAGCCTGCACCAATACATTGTGATCACTACTTGGCGTGTGTGTCACCGTCTGCACATGACGCGGTGGCGAATCACTGATAACGGCTTTAATTCGGCTAATGGGCACACCTTCGGCCATTAAGCGCAACGTCTCATGCAAGAAATCAATATGTTCTTGGCTGTACAAACGATGCCCCGAGTCAGTGCGCACCGGCTCAATTAATTGATAACGGCGCTCCCATGCTCGCAATGTTATGGGGTTTACCCCAGTCAACCGAGCTACTTCACGGATGGGGTACAGTGCGCTCTGGTCGATGGCATCGCTCATTAGACATTATACTCTGTAAGATTCTTTTATAATAAAACGTATACACAAGTTGTGCAGTTATTCACAATTGTACCGCCCAAGTACTAGTTTGGCGATGCTTTAACGTGCTCTGCTACTAATCCTTGAGTTAAGTCACGCTTAAGTTGTGCTGATAAGGGCTTATCACCTAACCAAATTCCAAAATACAGCGCTTTAAACCCAGCAGTTGCCACACGCACCAGCTCTTTATCATTCAAGAGCAAAGCCGTGCCTTGCCCAGGCTGATAATCCAAACGATAACAATCACCTGGCTGTACCGCTTGATAAGCCTGATGCAAACGCGTTACCGCTGCCTGTAATTGAGGTGTTAGCGGGGCAGGTAAACCCAACTGTGCACCCTCAATAAAATTTTCAACGCTGAACTCACGCAGATAACACAGCTCAAGACGCGCCGGCTTATCATCAGCCAAGGCTTGGCTTAAACTGACCTGCGCCTCGGTAAAAAAAGCAGCGTGGTACAGCTTAAATAATCCCCAGCGCGCCACACCCTCACCGACCTGAGTCACGTTAGCACTGGCCAGATTCGCCAGTGCTAACAGAATAAAGCAGCACAGAATCCTCATGGCTGTGCCTTGCTAAAAAATAACGTCACTTCACCCACTTTAAAGCCCCACTTAGTGACTTCTGCGCGGTTGAGCATGACGCTGTCTGATTGCAGGAACATCCAGTCATCAAACTTCACATGGATGCTGCTATCTTTGTAAGGTAAATCTAAAGTGTAGCGCCAGGTGAATACCGAGCCTGCGCTCTCGCCATAGGCAGTGCCAATCACATCACCCGCCGTACCACTGTATTGATTATTTGCCAAGCGCTGAATCACCCAGACACGCTGCTCTTTTTCACCATCGTCATACACAAAGCGCTCATCTAGCGTGAGCTGATCACCCTCAACGGTGCCTGTGATATCAACGGTAAAGCGGCGCTTGACGGCACCGGAGCGGTCTTGAAACTGACCATAAGCTTGGGTTTTACCAGCAAAATAGCTAAACAAATCCAGCTTAGGCTCAGTATTAGCATAATCTTGCACTTTAGAAGCGCTGCAACCGACCAGCGCTAACAGTGCAACACTGCACAAGGCTAAGAAAAAATGACGTACTTTCATCATGCATGCTCCAAGGTCAGTTGTACGACATCAGTGGACTGAGTTTCAAAACCAACGCGGCAATAATCGAGGTAATAACGCCAAATACGCTGGAAGCGCTGGTCATAACCCAACTCTAATAATTGCTCGGTCTTAGTGTTAAAAACTTTATGCCAGTATTGCAAAGTGCGCGCATAATCTTGACCAAAGGCCAGTTCATTGGTCACTTTAAAACCGTGCTCATGCGCGAGTTCATGCAGCTGCTGCTTAGATGGCAACAAGCCACCCGGGAAGATAAACATCTGAATAAAATCAACATCATTTTGATAACGCTCAGCGCGGATATCCTCGATGGTGATCACTTGCAGTACAGCTTTACCATCAGCCTTGAGCAAACGCTTAAGCTGAGTGAAGTAATCATGCCAATACTCTTTACCCACCGCTTCAAACATTTCAATACTGACAATATGATCAAACTGACCTTGCTGGTGGCGATAGTCCATTAAATTTAATTGTGCACGTTCAGCCAAACCTTGACGTTGCATGCGCTGATTAGCAAATTCCAGTTGCTCGGTGGATAAGGTAATACCCGTCACCTTGCAACCTTGTTCAGCGGCACGCTCAGCAAAGCCACCCCAACCGCAACCGATTTCCAGAATATGATCGCCAGTTTGCCAATCCAACTCATCTAAAATGCGCTGATATTTATTGGTCTGTGCCTGTGGCATAGACTCATCGCGCGTGGTGAATAAAGCGCTGGAGTAACTCATGGTGTCGTCCAGCCACAATGTGTAAAAATCGTTACCTAAATCATAATGCGCACTGATATTTTCACGGCTGTTTTCAATGGAGTTGTGATTCTCACGATGACTCTTAAGAAAACGCTGATAAAACCAGTTATGCCCTAAACGGGTATCGCTGAGTGCTTGCTCATTGGCTGCGCCTAAACGCAATAAGGTATACAAGCACGGCGTATCAATTAATTGATCAGCGTAGGCTTTAGCAAAACCTAACTCGCCTTGACTGGTAAACAACCAGATAAATTTTAGCGGATTTTTAATAATCAGCTCTGCATGCACACCCACTTTATTACCCGTAAAACGGTGCTCTTGCTCTCCAATACTGACGGTTAAGGAACCATAGCGAATACGCTCAAAAGGCAAATACTTCAGCAGTACTGCCGCCAACTTAGGCGTATTGGATAATCCTTGCAGCCAAGTTTGTGTACGCATTAACATAATTCCATCTCCGAATGACTGTGTTGAATCGCTTCTAAATGTTGAGGTGTGCGATGAAATTTGCCACCTTTGATAAAAATCTTTAAGGCCCACCAGTGAATCAAACCAATCACTTTCAGCATAGTCAACGGGGCAAAACCCACTTGTTTTAACAATTGCTGATCGCTGAGTTCAACGTGGTGCCCTGCTTCACTAGCAGTAAAAAACTCTTCGCCTTGGCGCGTCTCTCGGATGCTAACGAACATTTTCTGCGCAGGTGCACCTAAGCGAAAATGATAACGCGCGTCCATATCAATAAAAGGTGAAACATGAAAAACCTTTTTAGCCTCAGCGCGAATACTGTTCTCACTCTGGCCTGACACCTTCAGCACATAATGATGCCACTGACCAAAGGTGTTACTGACCTCGGCAATCACTGCGATCAACTGCTCTTGCACATCGTAGGCATACCACATCGACAGCGGGTTAAAGCTGTAACCCAACACCCTGGGATAACACACCAACTCAACCCGCGCCGGGCGCTGCACATCGTACTGTGCTAAAAACCCATCCACCCACTCGCGCCAAGGCGTGCCATCGCGCGGGCCATGGTCTTTGTAATTGAGACTCACCAGATTAAAGCGATTGATACTTAACCAACGTAATTTTTGCGCTTCCTGCTCAATGCAATCAATATCCACCTTGAGACTAAAGGTGCGATAAGCAAACCGATACTCCACCGGCTGCTGGCGCGCATGCGCGACTTGGCTGACATAGAGATTGGAGCTCATTATGCTTCCCACGGCAAAGCGATTTGCCAGAGTTTCGCTACACGCACTGCGCTGGCCAAACCGTCTTCATGGAAACCATAACCACCATAAGCGCCAGCAAACCAACAGCCTTTACGGCCCTGAATTCCTGGCAGTTGTGCTTGTGCTTGAATTGCTTGGGTATCAAACACGGGGTGCTGGTAATCAAGCACCTTTAAAACATGTTCCGCACGCGGCTCAACAATCGGGTTGAGGGTGACGAACACATCTTCTTGAGTTTGTAACGGCTGCAGCGCGTTCATCCAATAGGTCACGGCGACTGCGCGCTTGGATTGACGGTTCTCACCGCTGAGGTAATTCCACGACGCCCAAGCAAGCTTCTTACCTGGCATTTGTGCCGGATCAGTGTGCAGCCAAGCTTGGTTGTACTGGTAAGTAAAGTTTTTCAATAAATCAAAACTGGAGTCATTCAATAAGTCGTAAGCTTCATCGGCATGACAGGCAAACACCACCTGATCGAATGTATGGCTTGCACCGTCTGCCGTGCGTAAAGATACAGTCTGTTCTGGCGTTTCATTTAGCACCACATCAGTCACCCCCTGCTGATACACAGCGAAGCTATTTAAGGCAATAATCTTTTCTAAATAGGTACGCGCACCGTTAATCACCGTCTGCCATTGCGGGCGGTCGTTGACATTGAGCAAGCCATGGTTTGCGAAAAACTGTAAAAAACTCTGTGCAGGAAACTTCAGCATGGTATCGGTTGGGCAGGACCAAATCGCCGCCGCCATCGGCAACAAGTAATCATGTTGCATTGGTTGGCCAAAGCCATTGTTACTCAAGTACTCACCTAGGGTTAATTGCTCAGGTAAGCCTTTGACTAAGTCCACTTTAGCCATTTTATTGAAACGCAAAATGTCGGTAATCATGTTCCAGTGGCGTGGCGAAAACAGGTTTTTGCGCTGGGCGAACATGGTATTGAGATTATTACCCGCGTACTCCAAACGACCTTGATCAATGGACACCGCAAAGCTCATATCAGTCGGATGCGTCGCCACATGCAAATGCGCAAACATCGCCTTGAGCAGAGGGTAATTGGGCTCGTTATAAACAATAAAACCGGTATCCACAGGAATGGTTTCACCCGTGCGCAAGGTGGCGTCGATGGTGTTGGTGTGACCACCCAAAGTTGGGTTCTTCTCGAACAAAGTCACATCATGTTTTTGACTGAGGAACCAAGCGCTACTGATGCCGCTAATACCGCTGCCAACCACTGCTACTTTGTAACGTTTTTGAGGGTCGAACATTTTCTCTAACACCTTGCGTGAATTTGTTATATATTATTTATACACAAGTTATACAGTTGTACAAGGTGTCGCTATGAATAATTTTATTGAGCCACAACGTATTTGGATTGTCGGTGCCTCACAAGGCATCGGCTTAGAGCTGGTAAAAACCTGGCTGACACAAGGCCATCAAGTCATCGCCTCAGCCCGCAAGTCCGAGCAATCACAGGCATTAATGCAATTGCAGCAGCGTTTTGGTAAGCAGTTGCACTGCCTGAATATTGATGTCAGCGATGCCTCTGACTGCGCACTCAAAGCAGAATTGGCGTGGTCTATTTTTAGCGGATTGGATGTATGGTTTTACAATGTCGGTGCTTACCAGCCGATGAGTACAGCTGAGTGGGATTTATCAGCCTTTATCAATATGAACCACAGTAACTACCTAGGCGCGGTGGCATTGATGGTGCCTTTACAGCAACGTTTTGCACAACAAGGCCAGGGGCGCTGGATTTGGAATGCCAGTTTAGCCTCCTATTTTGGCTTGCCCTATGGCGGCGGTTATTCTGCCCCTAAAGCCGCCTTGGTGAATTTAGCGCAAGCGCTGCAGCCGGAATTAGCTGCGCAAAACATTCAACTGCAAATTATTAATCATGGCTTTGTGCGCACTCGCCTGACAGAGAAAAATGAATTTTCCATGCCGGGTTTACTTGAGCCTGAGCAAGCCGCCGCTCAGATTGCGCAAGCCGTAGCCAAGAGTCGACGCTTTGAAATTCGTTTCCCTTGGCAACTGCGCATCATCCTCGGTGTATTGCGCTGGATGCCCTATGCCTGGTCACTGGCTCTGACCCGTAAAATGTTAAGGACTTAAACCATGCCCAGCATTGAACCTGTATTACAACGCTACAAAACCTTGTTTGAAACTTTAAGCCTGCGCACCGTAGAAGAAGATTTTCTGCAGGTATTTAGCAGCGACGTCTATTTTAAAGACCCCTTTAACGCCGTGCGCGGTCTGCCGCACTTACAGCTTATTTTTCAACACATGTTCAGCACCCTACTTGAACCGCAGTTTCATATCATTGATTTAGCCGGCAGTTGCAGCAGTGGTTTTTTAGAATGGCAATTTACTTTTAAACTCAAACCCGGCGCCGCCAGTCAGTTTATTCAAGGCGTGAGTAAAATCGAAATCAACCCACAGGGCCAAGTCTGCAGCCATATTGATTACTGGGATACGGGTG
>JAAZCO010000183.1 GCA_012513235.1 Gammaproteobacteria bacterium | reverse complement strand
GTGCATTGGGCGCAGCAGCGTTTAGCCTTTGAAGAAATGCTCACACATCAGTTATCAATTCAACGCGTGCGCGAAAGTCTGCGCCAGCAACGGGCACCACACTTGCCCCCAGCCCAAAAGCTTCCTCAGCTGTTTTTAAGTCATCTCGGCTTTCAGCCTACGGGTGCACAGCTACGGGTCGGTGCCGAAATCGCTTACGACCTCAGTCAAGACGCACCCATGCTGCGCTTAGTGCAAGGTGATGTGGGTGCCGGTAAAACCGTAGTGGCGGCTTTAGCAGCGCTGCAAGCCTTGGAAGCTGGCTATCAAGTTGCGCTGATGGCCCCCACTGAAATTCTTGCTGAACAGCACTTTATTAACTTTAAAAAATGGCTCGAACCGCTGAACATTGAAGTGGCTTGGATAGCCGGCAAACTCAAGGGTAAAGCCCGTAAAACTGCGCTGGAAAAAATCGCCACTGGAGTACCCATGGTAGTGGGTACTCATGCTATCTTCCAAGATGAAGTGCAGTTTCATAATCTAGCGCTCGCCATCATTGATGAACAACACCGCTTTGGTGTGCAACAGCGTTTAGCCTTGCGTAACAAAGGTGTGGATGGCGTATACAGTCCGCATCAGCTGATTATGACTGCCACCCCGATTCCACGCACTTTAGCCATGAGTGCCTATGCCGATTTAGACACTTCAGTACTGGATGAGCTGCCCCCCGGTCGTACACCAGTGAATACCATAGTGCTGAGTGAGTCGCGCCGCCCTGATGTGATTGAGCGTGTACGCGCCGCCTGCTTGGAAGGTCGCCAAGCCTATTGGGTCTGTACTCTGATTGAAGACTCAGAAGAACTGACCTGCCAAGCGGCAGAAAGTACCTTTGAGAATTTAACCCTCGCCTTAGCTGGGCAAAAAGTGGGATTGATCCACGGTCGTATGAAACCTGCAGAAAAAGCTGAAGTTATGGAAACCTTTAAACGCGGTGAGCTGCAATTATTAGTCGCCACCACAGTAATTGAAGTGGGTGTGGATGTGCCCAATGCCAGCTTGATGATTATCGAAAACCCTGAGCGTTTGGGCTTATCACAACTGCACCAATTGCGCGGTCGCGTTGGACGTGGCAGTACTGCCAGCCATTGTGTACTGCTGTATAAGTCACCTTTGTCACAAATGGGCCGCGAGCGTTTAGCCATTATGCGCGAGACCAATGATGGTTTTATTATTGCTGAAAAAGATTTAGAACTGCGCGGCCCTGGGGAAATGCTCGGTACGCGACAAACCGGACTGCTGCAATTTAAAGTCGCAGACTTAATGCGTGATGCACCCTTGCTGCCGGCTGTACGCACTGCTGCCTGTGAACTTTTAGAGCGTTGGCCGGCACATGTCAGCCCGCTCTTGGAGCGCTGGCTTAAACATGGTCAGCAATACGGACAAGTGTAGGTTGCTGTGCGTTATCATGGCATAAGAATTTTATAGATATTATTTGAGAGCGCTATGCACGACCATTCTGCCACGCTGCTAACAGAACACTTTTTACCCACGAACATTACACGGATTTTAGACGACGCGGGTATCGCTTTTACGACGCACAGTCTGGAGACTATTGATCCTGCACTGCATGTGCATCATGTATTACTCGAAGACGCTGATAAAAAGCTACTGGTGATTGTCCCACGCACACATATCATTAACTTATCACAGCTCAACAGCACCACAGATAGCACGTGGCGCGCAGCCAAGTCAGCCACAGTCACTGCTCTGCTCGCACGTTTGCAGCTGGATCAGCTGCCTGCGCTACCACAGTTGCTCAAACTCGATAGCCTATGCGACCCAACTGTTTTTACTCAGCCCAAAGCTTATCTTGATAGCGGTATTGCCGGTGTAGTGCTTGCTCTAGAACCTGCTGCCTTAGCTAGATTATTAGACAGCAGCCAACAACTCAGCTGCGCTGAACCCATCACTCATCACCACCCTAACCACGGTTGCATAACCAGTGATACGGAAACTATTCAGCAAGCGGTTGTAGGCTTGACGTCACTGCGCATTCATAAGCGCTTAGAGGAAACTCTAGAAATACCCTTGCTGAGCAGTACCGCTAAAAAAATAATGCGCCTGCGCAATGACAATATGGCGGGCGTCGATGAGTTGGCGGCCATAGTAGAAACAGATCCGGCCTTAGCTGCGCAAGTGATCGCCTGGGCATCGTCACCCTTCTATGCAGCACCAGGCAAAATCCGCTCAGTTGAAGACGCTATAGCGCGTGTTTTAGGCTTTGATCTGGTCATCAATTTAGCCTTGGGTTTGTCATTAGGTAAAAGTCTAACTTTACCCGCAGACCAACCCCAACATGCGCAACCTTACTGGCAGCAAGCTATTTATACCGCCGCATTGATCGAAGGCTTAACCCGCACAATGCCTATGCAAAATAAGCCCGAAGTGGGCTTAACTTATCTGGCTGGTTTGCTGCATAACTTTGGTTTTGCTCTATTGGCGCATCTTTTCCCACCACATTACACCTTGGTCTGCCGCAGCCTAGAAGCCAATATACATTTAAGTCACAGCGTTATTGAATATCACTTACTGGGTATCACCCGTGAGCAAATGGGCGCTTGGCTGATGCAGTGCTGGCAAATTCCTGATGAGTTGGTATATGCGCTGCGTCATCAAGACGACCCTAGCTATCAAGGTGAGCATGAGGTGTATGCTAATCTGACCTGTTTAGCCCAACGCTTACTGTTACAACACACGCGTGGCCTCACCACGTACAACGGCATACCTGAGGAACTCTATCAGCGCTTACATTTAAGTGCTGATAGTGCCCAGACCACTTTGCAACAAGTGTTTGATGCCGAGCACGCATTGCGCGCTTTAGTTGCGCAATTTAATCAGTGATGCTGCAGTAAAAAATCGCGGGTGCGCTGCGCTGTTGCCTCAGGGTACTCTTGCATGAAGCAATGCCCGCCTTCGACCTGTTCAGCCACAATATGTGGGTTACGTTTTGGCCAGATCGCTGCGGATTTAAGCACTACAGAATAGGTCGTACGTCCATACAAAAATAAGACAGGCGTTTGTACTTGGCCTAATAACTTCCATAAATTATTAGGCGCGCTACTAAAAATAGCAGCCTCAAGCCACGCAGGGCATTTTAACTGCACGCCATCTTCATCTGCCGCTCGCAAACCATGATCCACATAAGCGCGCAGTGCATCCTTTGTCCAACCTTTAAAAGTGCCACGCCCAGTTAAACTGGCATAGGCTGCTTGTCGGTCAGGCCAATGCGAGCGGCGCGCTAAAGTACGTTTGGCTAGTGTATTAAAAGCACCCAAGCGTAAACGTTCTTTGGTTTTCACATACACCTGCGCCAACGGTGTGAAGACTATCGGATCAAGTAGAACCACAGCACGAAATAATTGTGGGTGCTGCGCCATAATTAAACTGGTTAACACCCCACCAAAACTATGTGCTGAGGCATACACTGGCACATCACCAAAGATACTGCGCTGCGCCTGAAAAGCTTCAACGGCTAACTCAGCATTGCGATTCCAACCTAAAAAATGCGTACCGGTATCGCTCTCGCCGTGCCCTTGAATATCACATAACCACACATCAAAATCGACACTCAACAGCTCTAGCACGGGGGTGTACACACGAGTGTTCAAGCCGTTACCATGTAAAAAATGTAAAACAGGTTTACCCGATGGCGTTGTATGCCAGCCGCGTAAAGTAATGCCAGCCGATGTGCTATAGGCCCAAGCGTGTAAGTTCATGCCAGATGATCCCTTATTATTTTGGCTCAAACTACAACACAACGCGGCATGCTGCCAGCTCTGCAGTGAACAGCTGTTGATCCTGTGGCTCAGTAAAAATCAGCTCCAAACGCGAGTCTTTGCGCCATTCGCTGTTTTGCCAATGCATACTTTGTCCATCTAAAGCATTACCCGATAACCAGCCCGCATTGGTATGCAATACGCACTTAGCCCGCTGCCAAGGCATACGCGTTAACCAAAATTGT
>JAAZCO010000182.1 GCA_012513235.1 Gammaproteobacteria bacterium | reverse complement strand
CGTTGTAGCCCGCTTGAAGAAATTTCTCAGCATAAATTGATTGCCAGTCCTTAAATGTCGCTGCGCAGGCCAAACGGATCGGCTCGCTGGTGGAGTGTTTCTCTCCAGCAATGGTGCCAATCGGCGACCCCAGCGGATCACCGCCTTCGCCAAACACCTTGGATAACTGATACACATAGGCCTGAAATGCAGCCATGGGATTGGCGGCACCAGCAAAGACCCTATTAATGTCTTCCATGACCAGCTCTTTCGTGTAGTTAATCGCCGCAGTGGCGAGTTGTTCTTTGCCATCTGGAAAGTAGTGATAGAGCGAGCCCTTGGGCACTCCGCTCTCTGCAATGATGTCATTGAGGCCCACTGCGCAATATCCACGCGCTTTAAAAAGACGTGATGCCGTCTCAATCAGAAGGTCTTTTGGCTTGATTTTTACACCCATAAATTAATAATCCTAAAATTATAACAACCGGTCTATTATTAGGGTGTTGGAGAAATCACTATTTGTCAATGCTAATGACCTATGATCGAGAGGCCTGTCTTTATGGCTTCTGCTGCTATAGTTCATACATGTTTTTGCTAAAGTCTAGGTTTCTTGGATATGTTTCTAACGTCACTAACATTCACTTATTATATGTGTGGCGCTGTTTAATTTATTAATCTCTAATTGGGGTACTTTGCCATCAATACCGATGTTCGTTATGTGCTCTGGCTTCTAGATTTTTTATCCGAAAGAGGTTGCGATACGGAGTCTTTAATCAAAACTCACCAGCTGAACAATCTTGACCAGCTGGATGTGCCTATTAGTAGTGCCACTCATAGAGCACTGCTTGCTGACGCCTTATGCATGACTGGCAAGACAGGTCTTGGGCTAGAAATAGGCTTCCACCGCTCACAGGCAACCTATGATCAACTGGCCTATTTAATGATGAGTGCTGCAACCCTGCGCGAAGCAACCGAGCTTGGTCTGCGCTACCAAAACTATCCTGGTCGTTTTTCAGGTAATGAAATTATTACCACTTTCAGCGAAATTGATGGCCAAGGTTGCTATCAAATTAACGCCAAAGATAGTTTAGGCCAATTTAGATTACTGGCAGTGGAGGATGTGCTAAGCAGTATCATGAGCACTGTACGCTGGGTAATCGGCCGTCCGTTGCCGGTGACCAAACTGCGTTGCGACTACCCTCGGCCTCCTCACTTTGATGCGTATCAAAAAATATTTGACTGCCCTATTTATTTTGACGCCCCAGTCATTCAATTGTTCTTTGATGCTGATGTGCTGGACCAACCCTTGCCCAATACCAGCCCGCAAAGCGCCAGGCTGTATGCCGCCTTGTGTGAAGAGAAAAGTATCGCCCGCCAGCAGGGCGATGTGGCTTGGCGTCTATCACAAATCATCACCCAAGATTCCGCTAACCCACCTGAAATGACTGAGGCCGCTGCGTTACTGCACTGCAGCCCTCGCACTCTCAGGCGCCGTTTAAAAGCCGAGGGCTGGCAGTATCAACAGCTGATTGATCAAGTGCGCACAATTCGAGCTCGCCGCGCGCTAAGCGACCCTACACTTTCTATTACCGAGATTGCTTTGCAGCTTGGCTTTGCTGACCACTCGGGCTTTCTACGTGCTTTTAAAAAGTGGACCGGACTGACTCCCTCTGAGTTTCGCAGCAAACTCCACAGTTAACCGCTAACTTGTCCCTTAAGGCTTGTTTTGTGGCCTCATATTGCTATTAAAGATGCAGATGCCATCTATAGAATCGAAGGTCATAACAATAGCAATAAGGAACAAAAGCCGTGTTAAAAACTGATCATGTTAACGTCGAGATGCTAAATAAATTTGCACCTCGGCCAGGCGCTCGAGACCTACTCCCTGAAATTTCCCCAAAGGCGCAAGTTGCTTTAATGTGCCGCATTTTGTTCGCCGAAGGCTGGGATGACCACATTGCTGGGCATATCACCGTCCGCCAGCCTGATGGAACCATTCTGACCAATCCGTGGGAATTAGCTTGGGATGAAGTGACTGCAGACGATATTGTAACCATTGACGCAGAGGGCAATGTACTCGACAGCGATTGGAATATCACTCCAGCAATTGGTCTGCACTTACAGTTACATAAAGCACGCGCTGAGATCCATGTTGTCATCCATAACCACCCCAAGTGGAGTGGTATCTGGGCTTGCTTGCAAGAAGTACCCCCCATTTATGACCAAGCCAGTGCGTACTGTGGCGTAGATATCCCGATCTACAACGAATACCTCGGCACCCTAGATAATAACGAAGCGTGCGCTAGCCTTATTGATGCTTTGGGTGAAAATGCCAAATGGGCACTCCTTGCTCAGCATGGTGCTCTAATTGTGGGTAAAGACCTACGTCAAGCGCATCTACGTGCAGCAACCTTAGAGTGGCGTTGCCGCCGTGCTTATGAAGTACGCCTTGCTGGTGGTGCTGAGCCCCTGTCTAACAAAGTGGTCGAGGACGTCAGTCTTCCTGATCCAAACGGTTTCCCATTTTTGTGGGAAGCGATGGCACGCCGTGAGTTGCGTCGCGACCCTAAAGTTCTTGGCTCTTGAGGTATTAACATGACAATTACAATAAAAAAGCTCGATAATATTGGTGTTGAAATCCTCGATTTTGATATTAACCAGCCTTATACCGATGAGATAAAAGAGCAACTGCGCGCACTGTGGTACGAGCACGGTGTATTGGTCTTTCGCAACCAAAATATCAACCCTAAAAATCAAATTGAGTTCAGTCGTATCTTTGGTCCATTGCAGATGCACCCACTGAAGGCAACCACTTCAGCTGAGTACCCTGAGCTATTTGAAATTGAAAACGGTGGCGATAAAGATAAGCACATGACAGCCAGTTATAAGGGTGAGACCGTAGTAGGGCGACTCGACTGGCACATTGATCTGCATTACACCGTCAAACCTAATCATGGCGCGTTACTGACTTCAGTTGAAGTGGCTGTTGAATGCGGTCTTACTGGTTTTGGTGATCTTGCTAAAGCCTATGAAGCTCTGGACGATGAAACTAAAGAGCTGATTGAAAAAATCGAAGTTGCTTATGCTTTTAGCATGCAACGCCGGAACATGCGTTATGTTGATTTAGAAGGTT
>JAAZCO010000181.1 GCA_012513235.1 Gammaproteobacteria bacterium | reverse complement strand
GCTGAGCCGGATGCGCAGGTGAGTCAGATTGCGCAGTTGCCTGAGGTGATTCGTTCGCTGTCTGAGTAAGCTTCTTTGCGCTGGGTCTGCTGGCTTGATGTTGCGTGTTGTTGGTGCGGGCTAGAGGTTGGCATGGCGTGTATCGTGGGTGGCGCTTTTCCCTCAATGAGGCTTCCTGCCTCAATTCGGGCGTTACGCCATCCATGGCTTCACTTGCCGCGTCACCCACGAGACACTTCTTGATCATTGATATGGCCTGTACGCGCATATCTAACCAGCATGCTCTATCAGTCCATACGATAAATCTCAGCACCATAAAAAACGCCCAAATAAATGGGCGTTTTTGTAGCTCAGTACCGTATTAGCCTTTCATTTTCGCAAAAGCTGCTTCGGCTGCATCCAGAGTGATTTTGAGCTCTGCATCACCCAGAGCAATCGAGCTGAAGCCTGCTTCAAAGGCGCTTGGTGCTAAATACACACCGCCTTCGAGCATCAAGTGGAAGAACTGTTTGAAGTGCGCAATATTGCTGCTAGTCGCATCTTCAAAGCTTTTGATGTTCTTACGCTCGGTAAAGTACAGACCAAACATACCGCCGGCTTGCGTGGTGGTGAATGGAATACCGGCTGCATCCGCGCGTTCTTGTAGGCCTTGCAGCATGCGCGTGGTGTAGTCTGTCAGTTCGTCATGGAAGCCAGGACGGCTAATCAGCTTTAGCGTGGTTAAACCTGCAGCCATCGCTAATGGGTTACCTGACAAAGTACCGGCTTGATACACGGGACCAAGTGGTGCGATGTGCGACATGATTTTCTTGCTGCCGCCAAAGCAGCCCACTGGCATACCACCACCGATGATTTTACCAAAGGTAGACAGGTCAGGCTTCACATTGTACAGCGCTTGTGCACCGCCTAAAGCCACACGGAAACCGGTCATCACTTCGTCAAAAATCAATACTACACCGTGCTTATCACACTGTTCACGCAAGCCTTCCAAGAAGCCTGGTGCAGGTGGTACACAGTTCATGTTACCGGCTACTGGTTCCACGATAATGCAGGCAATCTCTTGGCCATGTTCAGCTAAGTAAGCAGCCACTGCATCGGTATCGTTAAAGGGCAGGGTAATAGTGTGTTTAGCAAAAGCTGCTGGCACGCCAGGTGAGCTGGGAACGCCCAAGGTCAGTGCGCCAGAACCTGCTTTAACCAGTAAACTGTCGGAGTGACCGTGGTAGCAGCCTTCAAACTTAATAATGCTATCGCGACCGGTGTAACCACGGGCTAAACGAATCGCACTCATGGTCGCTTCAGTACCGGAGCTGGTCATACGCACCATATCCATAGAAGGTACTAAGCTGCAGACTAAGTCGGCCATTTCAACTTCTAAAGCAGTCGGAGCGCCGTACGATAAGCCGTGCTCGAGTTGATTGCGTACGGCATCGAGTACATCAGGGTGGCTATGACCCAAAATCATCGGGCCCCACGAGCCGACGTAGTCGACATACTGCTTGTCGTCTTCATCGGTGACATAAGCACCTTTGGCGTGCTTAAAAAACAGTGGCGTGCCACCCACGCCAGCGAAGGCGCGTACGGGCGAGTTTACGCCACCGGGGATATGTTTCTGAGCTTGTTCAAACAGAGATGCTGAGCGTGACATGAAATAACCTCATCCAAAAAAGCAGTGAGCCTGTCGCTGCAAAAATTAATCGGTAAATAACGCGTTAAATGCACGCGCACGTTGTTCCACTGCTGCCGCTGAATCGGCAGCAAATAAAGCATGAATCACCGCAAGCATATCTGCGCCGTGTTCAAGTAAAGTCCGTCCGTTTTCCAGAGTAATACCACCAATCGCAACAATAGGACGCTTAAACTGTTGCGCTTGCGCCAGTAGTGCAGTAGTGGCTAAGACACTGCCGGGTTTAGTCTGTGACTCATAAAAGCGACCGAAAGCAATGTAATCTGCGCTTTGCGAGACGGCTTGTTCAGCCAGTTCGAGCTGCGCATGGCAGGTTGAGCCAATAATAGTCTCAGGGCCCAGTAGTTCGCGCGCTTGCAATAAGTTGCCATCACTTTGTCCCAGATGCACATCGACCTGTAACTGTGCAGCTAAAGCAGCATCATCGTTAATCAGCAGACGTGCGCCGTAGTTTTGGCAGAGCTCTTTTAGAGCTTGTGCTTCATCAAAACGCTTGTTGCTGTCGGTGGATTTATCACGGTACTGCAAAATCTTAACGCCACCACGCAATGCCGCTTCGCAATAGGGCAATAAGCGTCCATCGGCTAATAAGGCAGAATCTGTGATGGCATATAAGCCGCGTAGTAACTGGGCTTTGTTACTCATGAGCGGCAAAAATCCAGTGGTAAACGGCGAGGAATATATTGGCCGCGACCCGGTGCTTCAGCATCACGCAAGGTGCGCCAGGTGTAGTTCAAGGCAAATTCAACCGCGCTAACCAACTCTTGGCCGATGGCTAAACGGCCTGCCAAGGTGCTAGCTAAGGTGCAGCCTGAGCCGTGGTATTCACCGGGCAAACGTGCACATTTAAAGGTATGGGTGCTGCCATCGGCGCAATACAGGCGGTTATGCACTTCTTGTTCATCGCCATGACCGCCGGTAATCAGCAAGTGTTCGCAGTGTTTAAGCAATACTTCAGCACATTCATCCGCCGTGCCGTTGGGCAGTTCAGCAAGAATACGTGCTTCAGGTAAGTTAGGCGTGACTATAGTGGCCAGTGGCATTAACTTTGCGCGTAGGGCATAGCCGACTTCGTCTTTGCCTAAAGCTCCGCCGCCGCCAGCGCGCAGGACGGGGTCACAGACAAAAGGCGTGTCAGGCAGTTTTTGAATAATTTCAACGACAGTATCCACCATCTCCAGCGAGCCGAGCATTCCCAGCTTAATCGCCGACACGGGCATATCGTCTAAAATCGCCTGCGCTTGCGCCATAACCCAGGCGTGGTCAAGGATTTTAAAATCACGCACATCAACCGTATCTTGAATGGTCAGCGCGGTAATTACCGGCGTGGCATGACAGTTTTGAGCAATCAGCGCTTCAATATCAGCTTGGATACCCGCGCCACCTACAGGGTCGTGACCGGATAAACACAGTACAGCAGGACGAGATGTATAAATATTCATAAAATCAAGTTTACCATGAATGTAAAGGGTGCTGCAGGCACCCGATCTGTGAGTTAAGGCTGTGCGTTGCGTGCATCTTTTTACGAGTTGTTACTGTTTTTTTGCTCTACAGCGTCAGGATCCAGCCAGCGCAGTGCACGTGTTTGTGCTTGTTCTGGGCTGTTGACGTAAGAGAGTTTGTTATTGGCTAAGCTGATACCTGCTCGGCGCATTTCATTGCGCACTTGCGCTGTAGCACCCAAAAATATAATACCAATATCATTCTTTTGATAATCATTGAGCACATTACTGAGCGCTGCCAGTGCTGTCATATCTAGCATTGGTACGGCGCGCATATCAATAATGGCGACGCGGATTTCTGGGTTAAATTTGCGCAGCACACTCAGTGCTTTTTCTGCAGCACCAAAGAACAGCGGGCCACGAATCGCATACACAGTCACCGAATCAGGTAAATCTGGAATGTCGTGTTTGTTACTGTCTACGGTCGCAGTATCAGTGAGTTCGCTCATACTTTTAATAAATAAGCCTGCCGCTAGAATTAAGCCCACGCCAACGGCCAGTACCATGTCAAAGAGTACTGTCAGCGAGAGACAGGTCAGCAGGATTAGCACATCGTTACGCGGTGCGATGCGTAAGGTGTGTACAACGTGCTTGGGCTCGCTCATATTCCAAGCCACCATCAGCAACAGCGCTGCCAGAGCAGCCATCGGTAAGTGGCTGAATAAGGGGGCGAGGAACAACATCGCTAGCAGCACTACACCCGCATGGGTGATGGCGGCAATCGGAGAGAATGCACCGGCGCGCACGTTGGCTGCGCTGCGGGCAATCGCTGCTGTGGCGGTAATGCCACCAAACATAGGCGCTAAAATATTACCGATACCTTGACCCAGTAATTCGCCGTTAGGATCGTGTTTAGTGCCGGCCATACCGTCAGCCACGACTGCGCAGAGTAAGGATTCAATCGCGCCGAGCATGGCAATAGCAAATGCAGGAGCAAGCAGTTGCCGAAAGAGCTCAAATGACAACACTAGGGGTTGACCATCAGGGCCAGGCAGCTCCCATGGCCAGAGAAATGAAGGTAGAAAGGGTGGAATACCCGGGTGCTCAACACCGTCGACTAAATAGCTAAAGCGGTCACCTAAGGTGGCTACAGTAATGTCGGCATTGTTGAGTGCCAAACCAATAAAGCTACCTACGGTTAAGGCAACTAAGTGGCCAGGGATTTTGGGTACAAAACGCGGCCAAATGATCAGCACGGCTAAGGTTGCTGCAGCTACTAGCGTGTCGCCCAAATGAATAGTGGGCAGGGCAGTAATCAGAGCGCTAAATTGTTCTATATAGTTGGCTGCTGGCTGAATATTTTCTAAACCAAAAGCGTCTTTGATTTGCAATGTAGCAATCACAATACCTATACCGGCAGTAAAACCTAAGGTCACTGGGTAGGGGATAAATTGCAATAAAGCACCTGCACGTAAAAACGCCATGCTGATTAAAATGGTGCCGGCCATGGCTGTGCATAATAATAAGCCGCCCACGCCAAACTGCTGAGTGATGGGTAAGAGGATCACCACGAAAGCTGCGGTTGGCCCTGATACGTTAAAACGAGAGCCGCCCGTGAGAGCGATGATCGAGCCACCTATTAGTACGGTATATAATCCGTGTTGTGGTGGTACTCCAACAGCAATAGCCAAGGCCATGGCTAATGGAATAGCAATAATACCAATCGTTAAGCCAGCGCTGAGATCGCTGCGTAAAGTTTTGATGGTATAACCCGAAGCAAAAGCTTCGCGTAAAGCAGAAAATAACGGCGGAATATACATGATGGCTCCACAGGTGCGTGCCACCTTATTATAGACCCATGCGAGGCAACGAAAGCCAGTGAGTTAGATAATAGTATCTTTATGCTGAATATATTGTCTTATTTGCTGCTTGTGCCGCTTCTAGAAAAGCCGTTGTGGCAGCTATAGCGCATCTATACAGCATCTTATACATGACTGTCCCTACCCAGAGTTTGCTTAATGCTGCAGAACAAGTGATTAAGCGGTTGCAATTTTTCTGCTAACAGTCATAATTACGCGGCTGTTTTGTTGGCAATGCCTAGCCTATATACAGAACAGAAGGCAAAAGATGCGAATTTGCCGAATATTAGAGCCATAGCAGACGTGATAGACCCGAGCCCCCGAAGTAGCGTCTGTCATATGAGCTTACTTTGACTTGTCAAAGACAATACTATTCATTAGGATTTGCCGTCTACTTTAAAGACGGCCCTGAGGCCATAGCGAATGAAAACTTTTACAGCAAAAAATGAAACAGTACAGCGCGACTGGTATGTCGTCGACGCTGCAGGCCAGACTCTGGGTCGTTTGGCCACTGAGATTGCTAGCCGTTTACGCGGTAAGCACAAGCCTGAGTACACTCCGCACGTTGATACTGGCGATTATATCGTTGTTATCAATGCTGAGCAGGTTCGTGTCACTGGTAATAAAACATCAGATAAAATCTATTACTCACACACTGGTTTCCCAGGCGGTATCAAGGAAATTAGCTTTGAGAAATTGATTGCTAAAGCACCTGAACGCGTTATCGAAGCAGCTGTTAAAGGTATGCTTCCAAGAAATCCGCTGGGCCGCGACATGTATCGCAAGCTGAAAGTGTATGCAGGTACCAACCACCCGCATGCTGCACAGCAGCCTCAAGAACTTAAGATTTAAGGGGATAGTTGATTATGTCGGCGACTCAAAACTACGGCACTGGCCGTCGCAAGACTGCAACCGCACGTGTATTTTTACGTCCGGGTACAGGCAGCATTTCTATTAACAACCGCACTCTGGATGATTTCTTTCCACGTGAAACTGCACGAATGATGGTTCGTCAGCCTCTGGAATTAACAGAATCTTTAGAAAAGTTTGACGTTATGATTACCGTTGCTGGTGGTGGTACAAGCGGTCAGGCTGGTGCAATTCGTCACGGTATTACTCGTGCTTTGATGGAATATGACGAAACTTTACGTCCAGAACTTCGTAAAGCTGGCTTCGTAACGCGTGATGCGCGTGAAGTTGAGCGTAAGAAAGTGGGTCTGCGTAAAGCACGTAAGCGTCCTCAGTACTCTAAGCGCTGATCGATACTTGCTGCAGAAAAACGCCCGTTTCCGCAAGGAATCAGGGCGTTTTTTGTATCTAATTTGTGCTGCGACAATTTGTCGCTCGTGTACTGGTTGTGGTTTAGCCTGCTATTAGACGAATTGTATCGTGTGACAACTTGTCAAGAAGGCACCTTTTCTTTACCATTTGTAAAATTTGAAAATGGTAATTCGCTTTTTTCTTATTACAAGGCCTGACAACAGGCTATATATGCTGATGGGAGACGACTTAATGAGCAATGACGGCGTTAATACGGGCCGACGTCGCTTTCTAGTAGCAGCCACCTCTGTGGTGGGTGCGGCTGGAGCGGCAGGGGCTGCGATCCCGTTTCTGGGATCCTGGGCCCCCAGTGCTAAGGCGAAAGCCGCGGGAGCACCGGTACGAGTTAATATAAATAAGATTCAGCCTGGTCAGCAGATTGTTGCTGAGTGGCGCGGTCAGCCTGTATTTGTATTGCACCGTACACCAGAAATTATGGCAGCTCTGCCGACTATTGATGGCCAAATGGCTGATCCTAAGTCGCAAGAGTCTGACCAACCTGATTATGTCGATGCTGCTGCACGCTCAATCAAGCCTGAGATCCTTATCGTGCTTGGTGTTTGTACTCACCTAGGTTGTTCACCAACCTTTAGGCCTGAAGTGGCGCCTGCTGATCTAGGTCCTGAGTGGGTTGGTGGTTATTTCTGCGCATGCCATGGTTCACGCTATGACTTGGCGGGACGTGTCTATAAAGGCCAGCCAGCACCGTTGAATTTACCTGTTCCACCGCACTCATATGAGACAGACAGTGTCATTCTTATTGGTGTTGATGAGGGGGCTGTCTGATGAGTAAGTTTATGGAGTGGGTGGACGCTCGTTTCCCCGCCACAAAAATGTGGGAAGACCACTTATCAAAGTATTACGCACCTAAGAACTTCAACTTTTTCTATTTCTTCGGCTCTTTAGCGCTGTTGGTTTTAGTGAATCAGTTGTTGACAGGTATTTGGTTGACCATGAGCTATGAGCCTTCTGCGGAAGGTGCTTTTGCTTCAGTCGAATACATCATGCGTGATGTTGAGTACGGTTGGATCTTACGTTATTTGCACTCTACGGGTGCGTCAGCGTTCTTTATCGTTGTTTACATGCATATGTTCCGCGGTCTGTTGTACGGTTCGTACCAGAAGCCACGTGAGCTTGTATGGGTCTTCGGTATGTTGATCTACTTAGCCTTGATGGCTGAGGCGTTCATGGGCTACTTACTGCCATGGGGTCAGATGTCATACTGGGGCGCGCAGGTGATTATTTCACTCTTTGGTGCGATTCCGGTGGTTGGTGCTGATTTAACTGAGTGGATTCGTGGTGACTACCTGATTTCAGGTATCACATTGAACCGCTTCTTCGCCTTGCACGTTGTTGCTGTACCTATTGTGTTGCTGGCTTTGATTGTTTTACACATCTTAGCGCTGCACGAAGTCGGTTCAAACAACCCAGATGGCGTTGATATTAAAAAGCACAAAGATGAGAACGGTATTCCTTTAGACGGTATTCCTTTCCATCCGTACTACACAGTTAAAGATATTGTCGGTGTAGTGGTGTTCTTGTTTGTGTTCTGTTTTGTGGTGTTCTTCTTCCCGGAAATGGGCGGATACTTCCTTGAGAAACCGAACTTTGAACAAGCGAATGCGTTGAAAACACCTGACCACATTGCACCTGTTTGGTACTTCACTCCGTTCTACGCAATTTTGCGTGCAGTACCTGATAAGTTGTTAGGTGTTGTAGCGATGGGTGGTGCGATTGCAGTGCTGTTTGTCTTGCCTTGGTTAGACCGTAGTCCGGTTAAATCTATGCGTTACAAAGGCTGGATCAGTAAGCTTTGGTTGCTTATCTTCTGCGTCAGTTTCGTAACTCTCGGCTGGCTGGGTGTTGTTCCAGCAACAGATGAGCGCACCTTTATTGCACGAGTCTGTACTATTCTCTACTTCGCTTACTTCATTCTGATGCCTTTCTATACCAGAATGGAAAAGACTAAACCGGTTCCGGAAAGGGTGACTGGCTAATGAAAAAGCAAATTGCTGCATTAATTTTAGCTGCGATACCAATGTTTGGTTTTGCTGCAGATGGCGCTTATCCTTTGGATAAAGTGTCAATTGATTTGACTGATAAAGCTGCTCTGCAAGATGGCGCACAAACCTTTGCAAACTATTGCATGGGTTGCCATGGTGCAAAGTTCCAACGTTACGAGCGTGTTGCGACTGACTTGGGTATCAGTGAAGAACTGATGATGGATAACTTAGTGTTCCCGGACGTTAAGTTTGGCGATCATATGAAATCAAGCATGCGTAATGATGATGCCAAGCTTTGGTTTGGTGCTCCACCACCTGACTTGACTATGGTTGCGCGTGTGCGTGGTGCTGACTGGTTGTACACTTATATGCGTACATTCTATGAAGACCCATCGCGTCCCTATGGCGTAAACAACAAAGCATTCCCATTAGTGGGTATGCCGAACGTGCTAGTGGGCTTGCAAGGTCGCCAAGAAATTGGTTGTAAGCAAGTGCAGATCGTTGAAGACGGCAAGAAGGTATTTGACCCGTTGACAGGTGTTCCGCTGACCCATGAAGCCTGTGATCAACTGACCATTGTGCCGAATACCGGTACGCTGAATGAAGAGCAATTTGACGAGAAGATTAAAAATCTCGTGACTTTCCTCGAGTACTCAGCTAACCCAGTTAAGCTCAAAAGTCAGCGTATCGGAACATATGTGCTATTATTCCTTGCATTCTTCTTTGTATTCGCTTACTTCCTGAAGCGCGAGTACTGGAAAGATGTGCATTGACACTCAATAGTACGATGACCGAGTGACGCACGCGCCCTAATGGGCGCGTTCGTCTTTCTGCTGTATATATATTTAATAGTGAAGGAGGGAAGCCATGTCTGCCCCCAATAAGTTGGGCTGTTATTCTGATCCGACCTGCCAGTACTCACATCGCGTGCGTTTGGTATTAGCGGAGAAAGCAGTAACTGCTGAAATCATGGATGTAACAAATGGCGAATGTCCAGAGTACTTAGCTGAGGTGAATCCTTATGCAACAGTGCCAACGCTGGTTGATCGCGATTTGGCATTATACGACTCAACGGTCATTCTTGAATATTTAGATGAGCGCTACCCGCACCCACCTCTATTGCCGGTGTATCCAGTAGCGCGTGCGAACACACGTATGTTGTCCTATCGCGTACAACGTGACTGGTGTGCGCAAGCTGATTTGATTTTGGATAAGAAAACTAAAGAAACTGCACGCACTAAAGCGCGTAAAGAACTGCGTGAAAGCCTCACCGGTGTTGCACCTGTGTTTGCTAGCATGAAGTACTTTATGAGCGATGAGCTGAGCTTAGTTGACTGCTACTTGCTGCCATTGTTATGGCGCTTGCCGGCCTTAGGCATTGAACTGCCTAAAACAGCGCAGCCACTGATTGAGTACATGGAGCGTAACTTTGCTCGTGAAGCCTTTCAGACGAGCTTGTCTGAGCAAGAGCGCTTAATGCGTCCGTAAGAGGAGCCATCTATGAACTCCAGTCGTCCTTATATACTGCGTGCTCTGCATGAGTGGATTGTTGATAATGAGTGCACACCGCACCTATTGGTTGATATTAATCATCCGCAGGTCAAGGTGCCGCCAGGTTATGCAGCTGATGGACGGATTGTGCTCAATACTGCACCAGCAGCTGTACGTTATTTTACAGTTGATAACGAAGCAGTCAGCTTTGAAGCGCTGTTTTCTGGTGCGCCATTTTCGTTGTATGTGCCCATTACTGCAATTTTAGCAATTTATGCGCGTGAGAATGGTCAAGGTATGTTCTTTGATGCTGATTCAGATACGCTCAGCGATGATGAAGATATGCAAGAAGACACACAGGAGACTCAGGATCAGCCGACTGTATTGCATGCGGTAGATACTGAGAGCCCTGCAGACTCAATATCACCTGATGATGAGCCGCCACGGCCACCGTCACCAGGTCGTCCGAGTTTGCGTGTTATCAAGTAAGTTAGATGTATTAATATACTGCCTGCAGCTTCGTTTAAACGCTGCAGGCAGTATCATTGAGATCAGAGCCTAGACTCCCTTCTGCGCAATGCAGGTCTAGTCGATATATTCAAATAAGCGAACAATCTTTTGCACGCCATTCACTTCTTGTACTACAGCGGTTGCACGACTGGCTTCAGCACGGCTTAAAATACCCAGCAAATAGACAACGCCATTCTCGGTGAGTACTTTTACCTTAGAAGCGGGTACATCGTTGTAGGACAACATACGTGTTTTTATATTAGCCGTGAGTAAGGCGTCATTGCTGCGCACCATGCCCGAAGTCGGCGTGGTAATTTGTAGTTCGTTATGAACTTTTTTTGCACTAGTGACTGACTGCGCTGCTTTGCCAGCTAATTCTTTAAGTTCATTGCGCGGAGTTTGGCCTGTAACTAACACAACGCCGTTATAGCTGATCACAATAATGCGTGATGTGGTAGTCGATAGATCAATGTGCGAGTCTTTAATGGCGCGAATCACTTCAGGGCCAATAAATTGGTCATCAATCTTATTGCCCAGACTGCGTTGACTGCAGGCGCTGATTAAGATGCCCATTAAGGCGATAGTAAGGGTTTTACGAATCATTCTTCACTCCCAAACAGTTGGTGGTCAATCAGGTCGCACAGGCTGTGGATAACCAGCAGGTGCACTTCTTGTACGCGAGCTGTGACATTAGATGGTACACGGATCTCAACGTCGTCAGGCAGCAGTAGAGGGGCGATTTGACCGCCATCCTTACCTGTTAGTGCGACAACGTGCATATTGCGGTCATGAGCTGCATGAATGGCTTGCACTACGTTAGCTGAGTTACCACTGGTTGAAATGGCCAGCAGCACATCACCTTCTTGGCCTAATGCACGGATTTGCTTAGAGAATACTTCTTCATAGCTGTAATCGTTAGCGATGGAGGTGATGGTTGAGCTGTCTGTGGTCAGGGCAATAGCTGGCAGGCTTGGACGCTCACGCTCAAAGCGGTTCAGCATTTCGGAAGAGAAGTGCTGTGCATCGCCAGCGGAACCGCCGTTGCCACAGGCTAAGAGTTTGCCTTCGTTGAGCAGTGAGCTCACCATCATTAAGCTGGCGTTCTCAATAGCAGCCGGTAGAACGTTGAGTGCTTGCTGTTTTGTTTCGATACTGGCTTGAAACATATGTTTAATACGCGATTGCATAGGGTCAGCCCTTATTTAAAATGGTGTTAGGATTCAAAAGCGTCCTGAATCCAGTCAAGTGTGAATGCCTCTGTAGCGCTTGGGTGTGCAGTAATGACATCAAAGCGACACGCGTGTTCTAACCATTGTGGATATTTATTTAAAAAAGACTCCGCGGTTTTGATGATCTTGGCACACTTATGTTGGTCAATACTGTCAAGCGCGCCACCAAAGTGCGAACTTTTGCGGTAGCGTACTTCGATAAATACCAGAGTATCCTGCTCTAGCATAATCAAATCAATTTCACCAAAACGACATGACCAGTTTTGCGTTATGGTTTTTAAACCAACTTGATTCAAGTAGTTTAAAGCATAGAGCTCAACGGTTTTGCCGATCCTTGGTGTATTAGTCACGGGGACCTTCCTTGAGTTGCTCGATATGATTATTACTAAATCTAGCCCAGTATAAACTGCGTTCAATGCGTTGCTCAGGGCTTAACTTAAGTGCGCCAGTTAAACCGACAGCACTGCTGTTAGGGATTAAAGTCAGTTGCTCCAACTGATTGGCCAATTGATAGGCATCAGCGCCCATAGCATAGAAACGGCCCATGCTGCCTGATGCTTGCGGCCAACTGTAGGTAATATGCTGACGGGTTGGGTCGTCGGATTCAATAAACCACGGCATCTCACTAAATTGTAAGCCATCGAGCTCGGGGTAGACTTCGCCACTACCCGAGTTGACTGCAGAGGTCGCGTACACAGGTACATCGCCAGCATATTGGAAGGTCAGTGCCGGTTTAATCTGTCGAGCTTGCTGTGGTGACGCAGCTAAAAATAGGAAATCAATATCTTGGCGACGGGCCGGTTGGGCCGCCACTTTGCTATCTAAGGTGCTTTCCAGTTGCTTGGCGCGCTGCTCGCTGCTGCGCAGTGCAAACAGTTCAGCAATCTGTCCTGCTAAAGCTGCAGGACGGTCAAAGTGTTGCGTAGCAACTAATTCGCCGCCTAAGGTTTTCCAGCGCTGAGCAAAAGCGGCTAAAACGCGGTCACCCCAAGCTGTTTTCGGAACTAGGGCTGCCGCACGGCGCATGCCATCAGCCCAAGCACGATCTGCAGCCACACGAGCTTCATCTTCTGCGGCTAAACCGTATTGGAAGAGTTGCTTAGGCGTGTGCTGTTCAGTATCAGCATAGTTTAGAGCTAATGTTTTGATGGGGAGCTGTGTACGTCCTGCCAGTTGGCTGACCAGTTGCTTTTCCCATGGGCCTACTACTAAATCGACACCATCGGTGGTGGCTTGCTGATAAAAGGCATCCATGGAGGCGATATTGCTGCTGTCATATACACGAATCTTGGCCGTGGCTTCACCGCTGGCTTTAGCAATATAGTGTGCGGCAAAAAAACCGTTGCGCAAGGCTGTAACAACGTTTTGGTTGGGGTCTTGGGATGGCAGCAGTAAAGCAATACTTTGTACTTGCGTTACTTCAAGGCGCTGCAATTGTCGCAGAGCATCAGGCAACATTGTGGCAGCGGGATGCTGTGGGTATTGTTCAGTCCACTGTGTAATAGCTTTCTTTTGCTGTTCTAAAGAGCGAGCGGCTTTAGTGGTGCGAACTAATGCAAACCAGCCATCCAAGTCAGCCTCGCCGGTATCTTTAAGCTGGGTATTGGGCAGGCCGCTGAGTAGCGTCCAGATCAGGTCATTGTTTTCAAATGCCTGCACACCTTCTAACCATGGAGCTAGATACACACGCTCACGTACTGCCGCTAAAGGTTTGCCTGTCTCTTGCAGCGCTTGTGCGCGAGCTAATTGGCTGCGTACTTGCTGATTCAGAGGCATATCATTTAAATACTGGAAGCTGGCATGATTGAGTGCTTCAAGCGCTGCGCCGGCTTGCTGACGGGCTAAGGCGAGTTCGGCCTCTAAAGTTTTTGCAAAGATTTGTTCTGCCGGTGTAGCAATCTCTAAATTAACTTTAGTTAAAATATCACGCGCCTTGAGGATGTCTTTTTGTTGCCAAGCTAAGTCAGCTGCAGCCAAATAAAGACCTACGGCTTGGTTGTCGCTTTTTTTGCTGGCTTGCAGCAAGAGCTTATCCAAGTCGTTATATTTAGCTGATGGGAGTTGTCCCAGGGTATTGCTGGGTGTGCTGGAGCATGCCACTAATAAGGCCGACAAACAGAGTGTTGAAAGTACACGTAAAGGGGTTTTCATAGACAGGCAATCCAAACACAGTTAAAACGAATGCTTTGATTGTACCCAAGCGCGCGCATTGGTGCGATCTTGTCATGCTAAATCAGGCTACAATAGTGCTTTATTTTGTATCTTCGGAGTGTTTTGTGAGCGCATCCACACCTCAGGCTAACGAGCTGGGCACTTTATATGTTGTTGCTACGCCCATTGGTAATCTTGATGACATCAGCGCCCGAGCGTTGCGTATTTTGGCTGAAGTCAGCTTGATCGCTGCGGAAGATACGCGTCACTCCACTCGACTGCTGCAACACTTCGGTATTCGCACACCTTTAGCGGCTTGCCATGAGCATAACGAGCGCGAAGAAGGCGGGCGTTTTATTACCCGTTTGCTTGCAGGTGATGATATTGCACTGATCTCCGATGCGGGTACGCCGCTGATTTCTGATCCAGGCTACCACTTGGTGCGTCAAGCCCGCGCTGCACAAGTGCGGGTGGTTCCAGTACCGGGTGCTTGTGCTTTAATTGCTGGGTTATCAGCTGCAGGTTTGCCCTCAGATCGTTTTGTCTTCGAAGGTTTTCTGCCCGCTAAGCAAGTTGCCCGCTGCACCCGTTTAACCGCAGTGCAGCATGATCCGCGTACGCTAATTTTTTATGAAGCACCGCACCGTATTTTAGATAGCATCGCTGATATGCGTGATGTATTCGGTGGTGATCGTCCGGCCGTATTGGCACGCGAGCTGACTAAAACCTTTGAAACAATTAAAGATTTACCGCTGGCTGATTTATATGAGTGGGTTGCCGCTGATGCGAATCAGCAGCGTGGCGAGTGCGTTTTACTGATTGCTGGTTATCAAGCCCCGGAGCAAGCCATAGAGGTGTCCTTGGAAGCACAGCGTGTGTTGTTGTTGCTGATGGCTGAGTTGCCGCCCAAACGCGCCGCAGCTTTGGCAGCAGAGATTACAGGTGCGCGCAAGAATGCCTTGTATCAGTGGGCGTTAGATAACAAACCTGCGTAGCGGCAACTCATCAAACTGCACCGCAGCCAGACCGTATTGCAGCAGTTGGCGGATATTGGCGTGTTCTGTTTCGTTGGGCGTGGCTAAGACATAAGTGTAGTGCTCGCCAAATGCGAGTAACGCTTGTGCAGTGCTGAGTTGCTCGAGCAGTGCTAAGCCAAGTATTTTGCAGGAGCCTTGATTGCTGCCGGCAGGATTGTGTAAGCCGGCATTATCAAAGGCGCAAGGCGTGTATTGATAGTGAGCATCAATAAACGCCAAGGTGTCAGCGAACTGATGCCCTGGCTGTTGTAGCGCAACTAAGAACTCTTGAAGAATCATTAGGCGGCACGGTCTGCTGCAAGAGTAATTGAAACCGACTCTGAGAAACGCAGAGCATGAGGTTTATCAATTTCCACTTCGGCGTAGCGTACTTGCTCATGCTGCATGACAATATCAAGTACATCTTGAGTTAAGCGTTCAAGTAGAGCAAAGCGGTTTTCTTCAACGTACTGGATAATCGCTTTGGTGATGGTGCGGTAATTTAAAGCATGGTTAATGTCATTAATTTGCACAGCATCTGCCGCAGGATAGAGCAGGGTGATGTTGACTAAAATATCTTGTTTGTTACGGATTTCATCTTCATTGATACCAATGTAGGTGCGTAAACTTAGATCTTTAATGCGAATGCGCGCCATACCCTGCTCTAAACGTGCCATAGATTAGTTGCTCCGAATTAATTGTAAAAACTCTTGGCGAGTGGTGCCTGAATTACGGAATGCACCCAGCATCGCTGATGATGTCATCACTGAGTTCTGCTTTTCCACACCGCGCATCATCATGCACATATGCTTTGCTTCAATCACCACCGCAACGCCAGCAGCACCAGTCACTTCTTGCACAGCATCGGCAATTTGACGTGTGAGGTTTTCTTGTATCTGTAAGCGACGGGCGAACATATCAACAATGCGCGCGACTTTAGATAAACCTAAAACCTTACCGGTTGGAATATAGGCAACATGAGCTTTACCAATAAAGGGCAGCATATGGTGCTCGCACAATGAGTACAGCTCGATATCACGCACGATGACCATTTCATCGCTTTCCGACTCAAATAGGGCGCCGTTGACAATTTCGTCAAGATTCTTCTCATAGCCGTTGCATAGGTATTGCATCGCTTTTGCTGCGCGTTTTGGTGTGTCTAATAAACCGCCACGCTGTGGGTCTTCGCCCAGACCAACTAAAATTTCGTGGTAGTGTTTGCTTAAGTCATCACACATGTTCAGCTCTCCAAGGCGTGCATCATTTTAGATGTCGGCCGCCATTCACGGTAAGGGTGGTGCCTGTTATATAAGGCGTATCAAGTAGGTAACGTAGACTTTGGTAAATAACTTCCGGTCCAGGCACAGTACCCATAACGGATTTAGCCGTTGCACGGCGTTGATATTCTTCATCATCATCGGGCTGTAGCATGATCAATGCAGGTGCCACAGAGTTCACCTTAATATGCGGCGCTAAACGAGCAGCAAAAGATAAGGTCAGGTTATCAAGACCTGCTTTACTCGCACTGTAAGCAATGCGTTTAGCACTGCCACGACGCGTGACATCATCAGTAATATGGATGATATCAGCCTGTGCAGACTGCTGCAGTAATGCTGCGCAGTGAGCGTTAATTAAGTAAGGAGCCAATACATGCACATTATGCATTTGGGTAAAAGCATCTGCTGTGCAGCCATCTTCAGCCAGCCATAAAGAAGCATTATGGATAATAGCGCGCAACGAGGGTGTTAAAGCCTTGAGCTGCTTGATAAAATCTAAAATACCTTGTTCAGTTGAGAAGTCAGCTTGAATGCATTGCACGCCTAACAAGCGCAGTTCATCAATCTTAGGACGGTCTTGGCGATAGCTGATGATCAGTGACTGACCCGCTTCAAGAAAGCGCTCTACACAATGCAATCCCAGTCGTTGACTGGCGCCGGTAATTAGAATCGGGGCTTGCTTGCTCATGTGTTGGTCGTGTCCTTGGTCATAAGTACAGTGATGTCCGTAGTAACAAACTGATGTTGGCAGTAACTGTATTTGTAGTGAGTAAAGTTATACTAGATGTAAGTTTTGTACAACCTATAAACACTAGGCGAATAGGTTTTGTTCAAGTTTTATATGTGTTGTTAGCATGAGAGCTATTCAGGGTTTTTAAAGTTATCCTGACTTAATTTAATGATAAGGCGATTGCAGGTATGACTATTCATGTGGTAATTATTTCTGGCACAGTGTTTGGCGCCGCAGAGGATGTGGCCCATCATGCCGCTGAGTTGTTGACTGATGCTGGCTTGCAGGTCACCTATAACCCTCGTATTACCCATGCTGAACTACTGGCGTTGCAACCTGATGCCTTGTTGTCAGTCACTTCAACCACGGGGATGGGTGAACTACCAGAAAATTTGCAGCCTTTGTTTGCGCAGTTGCGTGAGTTGCCACCGCAGTGGCATGGCTTATTAGGTGGGGTGATTGGTCTGGGTGATGCATGTTATGGCGAAGATTTTTGCGCTGGGGCTGAAATGATGCGTGAGTTGTACGAAGAGTTGGGTGTGGTTGAGTTGCAAGAAGTACTGCGTTTAGATGCCAGCGAAACTGTCAGTCCAGAACAGGATGCTGAGCCGTGGTTGGCCGAATTTGCCGAAAGCTTAAAAGCTGCGGTTGTACAGTGAAAAAACCTATTAAAACATCACGTTATCCGCGTCACGGGCAGGCTGCTATTGGGCGTAGCATTCGCTCTCAAGCTAAACGTCAGGTGCTTGAGCCTGCTGATCCACGTTTGCTGATGCTCAATAAACCCTATGACGTACTGACGCAATTTACTGATGAGCAAGGGCGGGCCACCTTGAAAGATTATGTGCCGGTTAAGGATGTGTATCCTGCTGGGCGCTTGGATCGAGACAGTGAGGGCTTGGTGTTGTTAACCAATAGCGGACGTTTGCAGGCGCGCATTGCTGAGCCGCAATATAAGCTGCGTAAAGTCTATTGGGTGCAGGTTGAAGGTGAGCCGCAAGCTGAGCAATTGCAGCGTTTACGTGATGGTGTCGAGCTTAAAGATGGCTTAACAGCGCCTGCGCAAGCAGAGCACATTGATGAGCCAAACTTATGGGAGCGTACGCCGCCAGTGCGTGAACGCAAGAGTATTCCGACGGCATGGTTACAGCTGACCATTTATGAAGGGCGTAATCGTCAAGTCCGACGCATGACTGCGGCTGTAGGCTTGCCGACTTTGCGTTTAGTGCGGGTACAAATTGGTGACTGGCATTTGGCCGACTTGCCCAGCGGGCAGTGGCGAGAACTTGATGTGCCTAAGATTTAAGGCGCTATTTTAAGCTATGGTATTTGGTGCTGTGAGCTGCTTTGACCAGAACGGTTGCTGCAGCTTGCCGGCAAAGTTGTGTTATTTAGGCTGACAGTTATGCCATTCAACTCGTCAGCATCACAGGCCTTTAACAGCAATCACCACGGTTTTAATTACAAAACCCAAGACGCCTAAACCTAAAGCAAAAAACAGTACAGCGGTACCATAACGGCCTGCCTTAGATTTTTTTGCTAAATCCCACACAATAAAGCCCATAAAAATAATCAGGCCGCTGACTAAAACGGTGGTCATTAAGTCTTCAAATACTTCAGGTTCCATGCTGTCTCCATCTGCTTGATGACAAGGCTGCAGTTGCTGCAAGGCAGTTATTCAGCAGTGTGTTAGTTGAATGATGAAAGTACTGGTTTTCATTATACGTTATAAATAAAGCAATGTAAGACGCTGTGAGAGGAGTCGTTACTTGGCTTTATCTTTTTTATTGGTGCTGTAAATGCTCTAACGGTAGTGCGGTTGAGAGTTGTACATGGTTGAGGACAAAACTGGAGCGCACGCTGGTGACGCCTTCAACACGGGTTAGTTTTTCCAGTAGAAATTTTTGATAGTGATCCATATCTGGGACTATGACTTTGAGCTGATAATCCGCATCCATGCCGGTGATCAAGCTGCATTCGAGTACTTCGGGCCACTGACAAATATGAGTCTGAAAGTTTTCAAAACGCTCAGGCGTATGGCGATCCATACCAATCAGCACATAGGCTGTCAGGGTCAGCCCTAGCTTTTTGCGATCTAGTAGTGCGACATGCTTTTGAATATAGCCTTCATCTTCTAGCATTTTGACGCGTCTTGAGCAGGGTGAGGCAGATAAACCAATGCGCTCAGCGAGTTCTTGGTTAGACAGTTGGGCGTTGTGTTGTAATTCTTGTAAAATTCGTAGGTCGTAACGGTCAAGTTTCTGCATTTTAGGCTCGATTTTGTTGTTTTTTTGCTACTGATCTGATCTTTAAGGGTTATTATAGCTCTATTTTTATATTTGTTGGTTTTTTATTGTTTGTTTGCTGTTTTTTGAGTGATCTTCGCAATTTTTCTCTAATGGGCTTTGTGTACACTAAATGCAAGTTCAAAGCTTGTGTCATACATCAGCCCATTTAGCTGCATTTTTACCCAAGATGCAGTCGGTGAAAAACATAACACCCCATGTTTTCCCAGCAAGCACGGTAGCTTTATCAAGTTATCGATTGAATCAGCAGCACCACTGTTGATAAGGGCCATAAAAAAGGAGCATCTGCAAAGTATGCTCCTTTTTTGTATCTGCCATATTTAGCCTGCACCTCTAAACTCTCTACTCCATAACGCTGATGAATATGCTGTACGACTCTGCGATAATCGTTTTGTAGGTATTTTTAGCAAGCTTATTCGAGGGCATACAATGAGTGCTTTTCATGCTTTAACATTGGCAGCACTGGATGATACCGAGCTGCCACTGGCACAGTTTAAAGATCGAGTTTTACTCGTGGTCAATGTGGCGTCAGAATGCGGCTTAACCCAGCAATATATTGGGTTGCAAGCACTCTATGAGCAGTATAAAGAGCGTGGCTTTAGCATCTTGGGCGTGCCTTGTAATCAGTTCGGCAAGCAAGAGCCGGGCGCTCCCGCAGCTATTCAAGCCTTTTGCACCGAGCGTTTTGGCGTGACTTTTCCTTTAACGGAAAAACTGCAGGTTAACGGGCAGGGTAATCACCCTCTATATCGTTTTCTAGCGGGTGAGGGTGCTGAGTTTCCAGGAGAGATCACTTGGAACTTTGAGAAGTTTTTAGTGGATGGTAGCGGTCGCGTGTTGGCACGTTTTTCGCCGCGTACAGAACCGGATGATGCACAGTTACTGCAAGCGATTGAAGATGCTTTAACTGCGCAAGCTGAGGCGTTGTAAGCAGCAGTGATTAAAAAAGGAGGCTTAAAGCCTCCTTTTTTGTACGGCGTGTAGTGATTTATTTACCGAATAAACCAAAGCTTAAGCGGTTTAACCAACTGCGCTTAGGTTGCTCGTTATCAATTGCTGTACGTACGCTGGCTGGGATTTCTTCAGCCGCATTCTCGTACTGGCGAATCACGTCTTTACTGGCTTGGGTTTGCTGTGGACGTAGGTCTTCTTTGTTACCAATAAAACCTAAAGTTGCTTTGCTTAACCATGAGCGATTATCAGTATCTTTCTCGCGCGGCTTAAATTTACCGCTGGCTAAACTTGGATGCTGTGGGTAGTTCAGTTGTAAAGTCTCTAGGCTGGTTTGCGCCAACTCAGGCAGCGCTAAGTGCTGATACGCCTCAGTCATTACCGCTAAACCATCACCGACTGCTGGAGTCTCTTGGAAGTTTTCAACAATATAACGACCACGATTCAAGGCTGCAACATAGGACTGACGCTTGAGATGGTAGTGGGCAACGTGCACTTCGTAGGCTGCGAGCAAGTTACGTAGATAAATCATACGTTGCTTGGCGTCTGCAGCGTAACGGCTATTGGGGTAGCGGTTAGTGAGTTGGGCAAACTCATTATAAGAGTCGCGCGCAGCGCCGGGGTCACGCTGAGTCATATCTAAAGGTAAGAAGCGTGCCAATAAGCCACGGTCTTGGTCAAATGAGGCCAAGCCTTTCATATAGTAAGCGTAATCAACGTTAGCGTGTTGTGGATGCAGACGAATAAAACGGTCAGCTGAAGCACGTACAGCTTCTGGCTCAAGATTTTTGTAGTAAGCATAAATCAGCTCAAGCTGTGCTTGTTCTGCATAGCGGCCAAAGGGGTAGCGTGACTCCAATGCTTTGAGCTTCGTAATAGCGCCTGAGTAACTTTTTTTACTGAGATCGGTTTGTGCTTGTTCATAGAGCGCTGTTTCGCTGAGATCGGTATCAATTTCCTTGGACGCACAGGCGCCTAATAAGGTAAAAAGAGCGATAAATAGCAGGTGCCTTAGATGCATGATTGAGTACGCCGTTAAACGGTCGGCTGACTTGCAGTGAGCCGTCCTGTTATAGTGAACACCCTGAATCATGATTCAGGGCAAATTATTCTGTATTTAACCACAAGCGTGCGCTTGAAACCAAAGCCTACGCATTCTCTGTTGATGAGTATGCCAACAAATACGACTGAAACAATTCAATTATACGCCAAGGTTCCAGAGGAATTGGGTGGTCAACGCTTAGATCAGGTTGCAGCTCAAGTGTTCCCGGAACATTCCCGTTCACGTTTGACTGCTTGGATTAAAGAAAAACGCCTCACAGTTGATGGTCAGGTTATCCGACCACGCGACACTGTTTACAGTGGTTCAGAGCTGGTGCTGACTGCTGAGCGCGAAGCACAAGGTGAGTGGATCGCTCAAGATATCCCCTTGGATATTGTCTATGAAGATGAGCACATTTTAGTACTCAACAAACCTGCTGGTTTAGTAGTGCATCCTGCTGCGGGTCACCCCGACGGGACTTTATTGAATGCGTTGCTGTTTCATGTGCCCGGATTAATTAAAGTGCCGCGCGCAGGAATTGTGCACCGTTTAGATAAAGACACTACAGGATTAATGGTGGTCGCTAAAACACTCATAGCGCACACCAGTCTTGTGGATCAAATGCAAGCGCGCAGCGTAGGTCGTACCTATGAGGCGATTGTGATTGGTGTCATCACTTCGGGCGCTACTATTGATGCACCGATTGGCCGTCATGGTCAGCAGCGTCAGCGGATGGCGGTGATTGAAAGTGGTAAACCCGCGGTCAGTCACTATCGTGTGTTAGAGCGTTTTCGTTCGCACACCCATGCTCGTGTGATCTTAGAAACGGGGCGTACGCACCAGATTCGTGTGCATATGACGCATGTTGGTTTTCCATTGGTGGGTGATCCAGCTTATGGTGGGCGTTTCCGTATTCCGCCAGCGGTCAATCCAACCTTGCTGGAAACCCTTAAAGAGTTTCCGCGTCAAGCGCTGCACGCGCGTTTCTTGGAGCTTGAGCATCCAGCCACAGGTCAGCGTATGAAGTGGGAAGCTCCGCTGCCGGATGACTTTACCTGGTTGCTAACCTTGCTGCGTCAAGATCGTGAGGCGTTTGTCGGGTGAACAAAGGTTCTGCATCACTCCCTTTTGATTGGCTCACGCCTAACTGGCCTGCACCGCAACATGTGCGGGCCTGTGTGACCACTTCGAGTCAAGGCAATAGTGAGTCGCCTTTTGCTGCTTTTAATTTAGGTGAGCATGTGGGCGATGCGCCAGAGCAAGTTCAGCGCAATCGCGAGTATTTGGCCGAAGTTTTAGCCTGTCAGCCGACCTGGTTAAATCAAGTGCACGGTGATCGTGTCGTAGAGGCTGATGCGACGCAGGTGCTGACCGCAGATGCGAGCATCACTGGTCGTCAGAATCTTGCGTGTTGCATTATGAGTGCTGACTGTTTGCCGGTGTTGTTCACTGATCAAGCAGGACGTTGTGTCGCCGCGGCTCATGCAGGATGGCGCAGTCTTGCTGCAGGCATTCTAGAAAATACTGTAGCCAGCATGCAGGTCGCACCAGAGCAAATTTTAGCTTGGATGGGGCCAGCCATTGGCCCAGCGGCGTTTGAAGTGGGCGCAGAAGTACGTGATGCATTTATGGCGCAACACGCTTTAGCTGAGCATGCTTTTGTCCCCAGTGTGAATCCAGAACGCTGGGTGGCTGATATCTATCACTTAGCGCGTATTCGTTTAAATGCCTGTGGTGTTACGGCGATTTATGGCGGTGGTTTTTGCACAGTTACTGATCCGCGTTTTTATTCCTATCGTCGCCAAGCAGTGACCGGTCGCTTTGCTAGTCTTATTTGGTTAGCCGAGTCAGCGTCCTAATCCGCTCAAATTTCCTAAGTCTTTACTGCAACCACTTATTTTATGACTCAGTTATTTTGGGTGGTTGATACCTATTGCCTGATTTCGTCGGCTGGCAGAGTTATCCATATGAACTGTTACGCAGTTATAGCTAGGCTTGCTCCCTGTGTGCTACCTCGGTGCGGTACTTGTTACTTTAATACTCAGGTAAATGTTACAGGCTTAGTGTGCAATCTTTTTATTTGCTCAGCAGCAATTCTCTGCGGTGACTTTTATATTTTTTACTCTCTACAGACTAGATCCTTATAGGGGTGTAAATATGACTTATAGGTCATATATTTAAGTGGCATGCATACTGCATTAGAGGTATAGATAGAGTATATAAGGTATTAAAAG